>NZ_JBFAQJ010000008.1:0-207476 GCF_040677225.1 Saccharopolyspora sp. NPDC049357
CCGTGCTCGCCCAGCTCCGCGGCCAGCAGCCGCACCTGGTGCGCCTGATCGGCCTTCGTCGCACCGTAGGCGACGTTGTTCGGGCCCGCGAACACTGAGTTCTTCGACGAGATGTAGACGATGTCGCCGCCCATCCCCTGGTCGATCATCGCCCGCACGGCCGCCTGCGAGACCAGGAACGAGCCCTTGGCCATGACGTCGTGCTGCAGGTCCCAGTCCTGCTCGGTGGTGTCCAGCAGCGGCTTGGAAATCGACAGGCCCGCGTTGTTGACCACCAGGTCGATCCCGCCGAAGGCCAGCGCGGTCGTGTCCACAGCGGACTGAACCGCGTCCCGGTCGGTGACGTTCGCGGTCACCGCGATCGCCTTGTCGCTGCCCCCGATTCCGGTCGCGACGTCGGCTGCGGCGTCGGCGTTGAGGTCGGCCACCGCCACGCAGGCGCCCTCGGCGGCGAGACGTTCGGCGATGGCCTTGCCGATGCCCGAGCCCGCGCCGGTCACCAGCGCGATGCGTCCGGCCAGCGGCTTGGGCGCGGGCAGGCGTCGCAGCTTCGCCTCTTCCAGCGCCCAGTACTCGATGCGGAACTTCTCGCTCTCGGGGATCGGAGCGTAGGTGGACAGCGCTTCGGCACCGCGCATCACGTTGATCGCGTTGACGTAGAACTCGCCGGCCACGCGGGCCGTCTGCTTGTCCTTGCCGAAGGAGAACATGCCGACACCCGGAACGAGCACGATCGCGGGGTCCGCTCCGCGCATCGGCGGGCTGTCCGGGGTGGCGTGCCGTTCGTAGTAGGCCCGGTACTCCTCCCGGTACTCGGCGTGCAGTTCCTTCAGCCTCGCCACGACGTCCGCCAGCGGTGCCGTGGCGGGCAGGTCCACCACGAGCGGTCGAACCTTGGTGCGCAGGAAGTGATCCGGGCACGAGGTGCCGAGAGCGGCGAGCTCGCCGAGCTTCTCGCGGGAGAGGAACTCCAGCACGGCCTCGCCGTCGTTGTAGTGGCCGATCTGGTGCTGGTCGGTCGACGCCAGGCCGCGGATGACCGGGGCGAGCGCGGCGGCCCGGGCGTGCCGCTCGGATTCCGGCAGCGGTGCGAAACCAGCCACGACCGGGCCGAAGGGTTCCGGGTCGCCGTGCTCGGCGATGTGGGCGGCTGCGGTGTCGATGATCCAGCGGGAGTTCTTCTCGGCCTCCTCGGAGGTCTCGCCCCACGCGGTGATCCCGTGGCCGCCCAGGATGCAGCCCTTGGCCTGCGGGTTCGCCGCCTTGATCGCGGCGATGTCCAGGCCCAGCTGGAAACCGGGCCGACGCCACGGCACCCACACGACCTGGTCGCCGAAGACGGTTTCGGTGAGCCGTTCGCCGTCGGCGGCGGTTGCGATCGCGATACCGCTGTCGGGGTGCAGGTGGTCGACGTGGGGAGCATCGACGAGACCGTGCATGGCGGTGTCGATCGACGGGGCCGCGCCGCCCTTGCCGTGCAGGCAGTAGTCGAACGCGGCGACCATCTCGTCCTCGCGCTCGACCCCGGGGTAGACGTCGACCAGCGCGCGCATCCGGTCCAGCCGCAGCACCGCGAGGCCGCTCTCGGTCAAGGTGCCGAGATCACCTCCGGACCCCTTCACCCACAGCAGCTCGACCTCCCCGCCGGTGACGGGATCGAGCGCAGCGCCCTTGGCGGAAGTGTTGCCGCCCGCGTAGTTGGTGGTCGTGGGATCGGCACCCAGCCGGTGCGACCGCGCCAGCAGGTCTTCGACAGCGGATTGCTCAGACACTCAGGAACTCCTCGAAGTAGTGGGAAATGCGCGGGGTCACGGAGCTTCGGGCCCCCGCGCCCGGTTGAGCTCGCGAACCCGGCTGAAGTGCGCTCGCCGGTGTTCGTACCGATCGTGCAGCTCGGCGTCGGGGGTGAACTCGTGCTCGATGTCGGCGGCGAACCGCTGGAGCCCGCCGACGTCGTGAACGCCGATCGCGAGACCGGCGAGGTAGGAGGCGCCTTGCGCGGCGCCGTGCCCGCCCCGCGGGCGGAGCACGGGCACGCCCAGGGCGTCGGCCTTGATCTGCAACCAAGCCGTGGACGCCGAACCCCCACCGGTGCTCAGCAGGCGGTCCACGGCGAATCCGCGCGCCCGCAGTTCCGCGACGTCATCGGCCAGCGCCAGGGCGTTGCCCTCCAGCACGCTGAGCATGAGCTCGACGCCGTCGGCGGCCAGGTCGATGCCGTCGATGATCCCGCGGGCCCGAGGGTTCCAGGTCGGTGTGCGCTCGCCGGCGAAGCTGGGCACCGTGGTCAGCCGCGAGGGGCGGGAGCGGGCGAGCAGCGCGTCCGAGTCCCGCAGGTCCTGTCCCGCCAGGCGATTCACCCAGTCCACCGTCGCGCCTGCCGTCACCTGGGCCGTGATGAGCAGGTCCACGCCGGGAACGCAGTGCCTCTCGTGGATGAAGCCGGGCACGTGGGTGCCCGCGGGAACGGCCAGCATGGTGGCGCTGGAGAACCCGGTCATCTCCACCAGCGGGCCACCCACGTCGAGGATCCCCGCTTCCAGAGCGGACCCGACGGAGTCGACCCCGCCGGCGACGACCGGAGCACCGGCCGGAATCCCTGTCTCCGCCGCGGCGTCGTCCGTCACGACACCGATCACGTCGGTGGTGGCCACGATCGGGGGCAGCAGCTCGATGCCCAGCCCGCGACCGAACAACCGCTCGTCGAACGCGTTCGCCTGCTCGTCGAAACCCTGCATCAGCGACGCCGACGAGTCGTCGAGGGTGGCTCGGCCGGTCAGGCGGCCGGCGACGTAGCCGTTGGCCGAGAGGACGTGCACGGCTCGCGCGGCGACCTCCGGTCGGTTGCGCAGCAACCACGGCAGCTTCGCGGTGCCGAAGAACGGGTCCGGGCCGTTGCGGTGGCCGGGTGCGATCCGCTCGATCTCGGCGGCCTCGGCGACGGCCTGCCGGTCCAGCCAGGTCAGCCCGGCACCCACCTCGCGTCCCCGGTCGTCCACCGGTACGAGGGTCGGAGCTTGGCTGGTCACGGCCACGGCCAGCACCCGGGCGCCGGCGACGACTCCCCCGGCGACGGAGGTGATCGCGCTCCACCAGCTGCCCGCGTCCTGGTCGGAACCGCGCCCGTCGGAGTCGACCTGGGTGTCGTAGCGCGCCGTCGAGGAGCGCACCAGGCGGCCCTCGAGATCGGTGGCCACGACCTTCACGCCGCTGGTGCCGACGTCGATGCCGAGCAGGACCTCGGCGTCGTCCGATGCCATCACGCCCCCGCCTTCGGCCCGACCGGGTGCAGCGCCGCTTCGGCGTCGAGGTGGCGGCGCAGCTCTTCGGCCACCCCGGCGGCGGCCCGCCGCGCCGTCTCCCGGCTGGCGCCCGCGACGTGCGGTGCGAGCACGACGTTCGCCCCGCCATCGGCCAGCTCCAGCAGGCGCAGGGACATGTCGACAGGTTCGGTCGGGAACACGTCGACCGCCACTCCGCCCAGATGACCGGCGGCGAGGGCCTCGGCGAGAGCGGGGTAGTCCACGAGCCCGCCGCGCGCGGCGTTGACGACGATGGCGCCGGGACGCATCAGCGCGATGCGCTTGGCGTTGACCACCTGCTCGGTCTCCGGGGTCAACCGGGCGTGCACCGAGAGTACGTCGCTGATCGAGAACAGCTCTTCGAGATCGGTGCAGCGGCGGGCCTCCGGCACGGCCCCGTCGGGCAGGTACGGGTCGTAGACGACGACCTCGGCGCCCATCGCGGCCACGCACCGGGCCAGGTGCCGGCCGACGGCCCCGGCGCCGAGCAGACCGACGGTCGATCCCGCGATCTCGCGTCCCACCTCGTCGTGGCGGTAGAACTCGCCGCGCCACTCGCGGCGCAGCAGGCTCCCGTGCAGGATCGGCAAGCGCCGCAACGCGGCCAGCAGCAGCGCCAGCGTCATCTCGGCGGTCGCGACGCTGTTGCGGCCCGGCACGTTGACCACCCGCACGCCTCGTGCTGCGGCCGCGTCGAGGTTGATGTTGACCGGACCACCGCGCCCCACGCCGACGAACTCCAGCTCGGGCACCGCGTCGAGGACCCGCTCCGTGACGGGCGCCAGCTGGGTCACCAGCCCGCGGTGCCCGCGCAGGGCCGCGATGAGCTCGTCCTCGGTGCCCGAAGCCTCGCCGACCTCAGCGATGCCGCCGAACGGTTCATCCGGCCACGGCAGCTCCAGCTCGGCTACCTCGGCGCGGGAGCCGAGCCGGTCGGTGATCTCCTCGCGGAAGATCCCGGGCTTGATGAACCGATCTCCCGCCGCGAGGACGGAGAAGGGCGAGCGGGCAGACATGGTGGTCCTTCCTTCGGAGCGGGCTCCGAGTGGTGGTGCCGTGAACGGCGTCGAGTGGGTCATACGATGCAGAGCGTGAACAGTCTGGCCATGGAGGAACGCGTCGAGTGGCTGCGCGCCGAGTTGCGATCGACCGGCTCGGTCTCCCTCGCTGACGCCGCCGAGGCCCTCGGGGTCAGCGAGATGACCGTCCGTCGGGACCTGCGGCAGCTGGAGAACGAGGGTGTCGCTCGCCGGGTGCGCGGCGGGGCCCGCCACACCGAGCCGGCGAGCTTCCAGCGTCGCGAGAGCGCCCGTGCCGCCGAGAAGCGGCTGATCGCGGAGAAGCTGCTGCCGCTGGTCCCCGCGCAGGGCCTGATCGTGCTGGACTCGTCGACCACGATGTACCGGCTCGCGGCGCTGATCCCCTCGGCGGTGGAGCTGACCGCGTTGACCAACAACATCCAGACCTTCCAGGTGCTCCAGGGCCGGCCGGGGGTGACGGCCGAGCTCACCGGCGGGCGGTTCGACGAGCGCAGCGATTCCCTGATCGGTCCGCTGGCCGAGGCCACGGTCGAGCAGCTCACCCCCGACGTGTTCTTCACCTCCACCGGAGGAATCGACGGCGGGACCTGCTTCGAGTCGACGGTGGAAGAAGCCGCGCTGAAGAAGGTCTGCGCCCGGGTGTCGCACCGGACCGTTCTCGGGGCCGACTCCGCCAAGCTCGACGCGCGCGACCGCGCCGCCTCGGTCGCCTTGGAGGACGTGACCGCGCTGTGCACCGAGCTCGAGCCGGACGATCCGCAGCTGGCGGAGTACCGGAAGCGGGTCGGCCAGCTCTTGTGAGCAGCGGTGCTCATGTCGCGTTCGCGGTCTGCCGGACTTCGGTGTCCGCCAACGCGTTCTGGTCGACCTTCAACAGGAAGCTGAGCCCGAAGCCCACCAGGTAGGTCGCGGCCAGCGCCAGCACGGTGCCGGTCGTGCCGATGCGGTCCCACAGCACTGTGACCAGCAACGACCCGACGAACTGCGAAGCACCGGCGGAGAGGTTCAACAACGCCACCGCCTGGCCGCGGCGAGACGGTTCCAGCGCCGGCATCAGCGCGGACAGCGGCACGTAGGCGGCGATGGCGACGCCGAACACGACCACGGCTCCGGCCGTCAGCAGTGCGTTCGGCCCGGCGAGCACCGGCGTGAAGTACAGCAGCAGCGTGGCGGCGAACATGCCCAGGCTGCCGAACCACCGAATCGTCCGCACCCATCCGATCCGGTCGCCGATCACGCCCCACATGAGGTTGGTGAACACGGTGACCAGGTAGACCAGGCTCCACAGCTGCAACCAGCGCTCCTGGCTGAAGCCGATGTCGCGGGTGAACACGATCGGCAGCATGACGATGAACCCGTAGAGCGCGAGCTGATTGATGGTCCGCTGGATCATGCCGTGGGCGAGCTGGACGTTCTCGAAGGGCATCTTGATGGTGTCGACGATCGTGACGCCGAGGCCGCGCATGGTGCGCTCACCGGAGTTCGACGGCCCGCGGCCTCGCACGAGGAAGGTCGCCATCGCACCGCCGACGGCGATGAACGCGATCGCGCTCCACAGGGTGGTCACCGTCCCGATCCACGGGATCGTCAGGCTGGGCAGGTAGGAACCGAAGACTCCGACGCCCAGCGAGTACGAGCACCAGAACCAGCCCATCGCCGAGGACATCCGGTTCTGCGGTGCCGCGTAGGAGATCCACACCACGAACCCGAAGACGAACATCGGGTAGGCCACGGCCCGGATCGAGTACATCACCAGCATCAGCGGGTAGTTGTGCTGCATCACGCCGAAGGCGAGGAAACCCGCGTGGAACACGATCCAGCCGATCGTGGCGACGGCCATCACCCGTCGCGGGCCGATGTACTCGGCCAAGATGCCGGAGACGAACGCGGCGATCGCGACGACCAGGCCGTACACCGTGAGCAAGGTGCCGGCTTGGGACGTGCTGAAGCCGGCCTGGGTGACCAGGTAATCGGAGAGGAAGGCCTGTTCGAGGCCGTCCCCGGTCATGAAGAAGGCGATGGCGACATAGCCCCACAGCAGTGCTGGGGACATGCCGAGGAACGAGCGGGAGGCCGACGGCGGTGTCGGTGTCATGCAGGTGCTCCTTCTGGAGGTACGAAGTCGAGCGTTGTCACGCTGCGAGACACTGTGACACATCTTGTTAGAATTTGTTAAGAGGTGTTCGAAGTGTTTTTGCGCCCGCACACACCGCAGGGCTCCAGCACGGCCGAGGACGTTCACCTCCGCGAGACCTCCCCGCCCGCAAGCGCGGTGATCACCCCCAACACCCGGCCGTTCACCGGACCCGCGCCGAACTGAGCTCGTCCTGGCAACCGGGGCGAACATGACTTCCCGCCCCGGTTGCGGAGTTCAGCGTTCGTCGGGGCAACGGATGTTGACCGCATCCCTCCTCTCGGTTCCCGATGCGCATCCCACTGTCAGCGCCGGCCGTGGTGGTGCGGTCCGCGGGGCGGGCGGGCGGAGGACAGGACCGCGCAGGTGATCACGAGCGCGGTCAGCACCATCACGGTGGCGATCGCCTCGATCGCAGAGATGGTGAGCATGATCAGCTCCTGGGTTCGACGTGTTTGGAGCGGCGGGCGTAGAGGCTGGTCAGGGTGACGGTCGCGAGGACGAGCACGATGACCACCAGCGAGATCGGCGTGGGGATCTCCGGGACTGCGGGCCAGATCCCGTGGGCCCAGTGCAGCACCAGCTTGAGACCGATGAGCCCGAGGATGATCGCCAGGCCGTGGTTGAGGTGGGTGAGCTTGGCCAGCGCGGTGTGCAGGACGAAGTACAGGGCGCGCAGCCCGAGCAGGGCGAAGGCGTTGGTGGCGAACACCAGGTACGGGTCCTCGGTGATCCCGTAGACGGCGGGTACCGAGTCGACGGCGAACACCACGTCGGTGGCGAACACCGCCACGACCACGACGGCGAACGGCGTCAACGCCCGCCGCCCGGCCTCGCGCACCGTGATCCGCGGCCCGTGGTAGTCGTCGGTGACGGGCATCAGCCGGCGCAGGAAGCGCACGGATCTCAGCTGGGAAACGTCGCGGTCGAACGCGGTGCCTGCCAGGGCGTCGCGCAGGATCTTGGCGGCGGTGACGAACAAGATCGCGCCGAACACCAGGAAAGCCCAGGTGCCCGCCTGCAGCAGAGCGGCGCCCAAGGCGATGAAGATGCCACGCAGCACGAGCGCCCCGACGATGCCGTACAACAGCACGCGCTGCTGCAGCGCGGGCGGCACGGCGAATCCGGCCAACAGCATCATGAACACGAACAGGTTGTCGACCGACAGGGATTTCTCGACCACGTACCCGGTGAAGAACTCCAGTGCCGGAATCCCGCCGTACCAGGCCCACAGCATCAGAGCGAACAGCAGCGGTAAGGCGACGTAGAACGCCGACCAGCCGAGAGCCTCCCGGAGTCGGACCTCGTGGGGTTTGCGCGTGATGGCGAAATCGAGGGCCAGCAGACCCAGCAGGACGGCGATGCTGATCGCCCACATCCACGCGGAACCCACCGACGGCTCAGCTGCCGCGATCACAGAACTGGGCATGACCACTCCCGAACAGCACGTAGCGGTTCGGGGTCTCCTTCGCCCTACTGTCCGAGCGGCCTGCCGGGGACACCGAAGATGTCCGTGCTGACCAGCAGTACCCGCGGAAGTACTCCCCCCTCGGCAGTATTGACCCCGGGCAGCGAGCTGTAAAAAGGATCTGCCCGAAAACCGGCGAGCTGTCCGCGGGCAGGCTCGACTCCTGCCCCAGCGACCGCTTTGCGGATCACAGCTCGTACCACTGCTCGGGCTCTCGGCCCGAATCCCACAAGGCGTAGAGCTCGTGCGCCTGGGCGGCCACGCCGATGCTGGCGTCCATGGGCTCACCGCTCCGGTTGCCGACGAACCTCACGTGGTCGCGAAAGGACTCGCCGGGAGCGATGACCGCACTGCGCCAACGATCGTATTCGGGCCCGGACGGTTCGGAGGGTTGGTCACCGCGGCTGGCGAACCGGATCTCCAGTTCGGATACGGGCATAGGTCGATCCGTGGCGTTGGTGATGGTGATCTCCGCCGCCCACGTGCATCCGGGAACAACCGGGACCCCGGTCTTGGGGCCGAATGCGATGCCGGGTACGTCGGGGGCCGAGTGCGGCGCCGCCATCGCGATCTCGTAGCCGCCGTCCAGCGTGATGGTCTCTCCGAAGGCCACCTGCTTCCCTCGATCGTCATCGAAACCACCCAAAGCTCCGGCGACGACCAATCCGAACACGATCAGCGCGATGGCGAGCTTGGTGAACCGACGTAGGCGGGAAGGCGAGCGTGTCATGGCCGCAGGCTACGACAGCTGGTCGCGCTCAGGGGCGAACTCGACGAACTCCGCACGCGGGTTTCCCCGCCTGCTCGACCCTTCCGCTCCACAGTCCCGAATCCATCGGACCAGGGCTGCGAAACGTTCCCGCACAAGGGGATCTGACGTGCACATCGTCCACAACGGCCTGTTCGCCGAGCCGTGCAAGGGCTTCTCGTATCGACGAGGTGCCTGCGCCCGCTCCTGAGCCGCTTCGGCGTTCGATCACGGCTCGGAACGAGTTCGAGTGCGGGATCGTTCTACCCGCACGCGTGTCGGCGGGCGCCGAGGTTCCACGTCACGGCCACGCCCGGGTGGCCACCTCGGCAGTGCCGCGCAGGCTCTCCCGACTGGCGCCGTCGCGGGCGGCCTGGGCGATCCCGCTGAGCACCGCCATGACGTAGCGGCCGAGTGCCGCGGCATCGGTGTCCGCGGGGAGGATGCCCGCGGCGACGTCGCTGCGGATCTTGGCCGCGAAGGCGTCGGCTTTCTCGGCGCGCATCCGCCGGAGTTCTCGCGTCACGGTGGGGTCGTCGGTGCCGCTGTCCCCGCTGACGACGAGGCAACCGGACGGCAGGCCGCGCCGGGTGTAGCGCTCGGGGGCCTCGCGGAGCACGCGTGCCACAGCTCGTTCTGCGGTGGGCTCTTCGGCGAGGGCGCGGTCGAGGAACCCGCCGTACTTCTTGTCGTAGGCGTCGACCGCCTCGATGAACAGCTGCTGCTTGCCGCCGAACGCGCTGTAGAGGCTCGGCATACCGATGTGCAGCTCCTCGGCGAGGTCGCGCACCGAGGTGCCTTCGTAGCCCCGCCGCCAGAACATCTGGACCGCCTTGTCCAGGGCCGCGCTCCGGTCGAAGGAGCGCGGCCGTCCGCGTGTCGTCGCCATTCCCACATTCTAGAGCGGCCGCTATAGAACCTGCTAGGGTCTTATTTCTGTAGCGACCGCTAGTGAATTGAGGATGCTGTGAGAAGGCTGGCTGTGAGGGCGGCGGAGTTCGGCGCAGGTCGGGCGACCACCCGGCGGTTCGATCGCCGAGGTGCCCGGACGGGAGCGCGGGTCGGCGCGGCTGGCGAGGTGGCGCTCTGATGCCGGTCGCCATCGTCGTCCTCGGGTTCGCGATCTTCGCCCAGGGGACCAGCGAATTGATGATCGCAGGGCTGTTGCCCGAGATCGCATCGGATCTCGACGTCACGATCTCGCAGGCGGGGCTCCTGGTCTCGGGCTTCGCGCTCGGAATGCTGATCGGGGCACCGGTGCTCGCGGTCGTGACCTTGCGGTGGCGCAGGCGCATCGCGCTGCTGCTCTTCCTGGGGCTTTTCGTGCTCGCGCACATCGCCGGCGCCCTCGCGCCCGGATATCACGCGCTGCTGGTGTCGAGGTTCGTCGGCGCCGTCGTCTACGCCGGGTTCTGGGCGGTGGCGGCGAGCACCGCCATGGCACTGGTGCCGATGGCGCGCCGAGGACGAGCGATGAGCATCGTGGCCGGCGGCCTCACCGTCGCGACCGTGATCGGGCTGCCCGCGGGCACCTGGATCGGCCAGAACCTCGGCTGGCGCGGCACGTTCTGGGTCGTCACCGCGTTGTCCGCGGTCGCGATGATCGGGGTGCTGGCGAAGGTCCCCGACATCACGCCGCAGAACGCACCTCGGGTCCGCGACGAGCTGCGCGGTCTCCGGGTGCCGAGGTTGTGGTTTTCCTACGCCATGACGTCGGTGTCCACCGCCGCACTGCTGGTGACGTTCACCTACCTCGCCGCGATGCTCGTCGAGAACACCGGCATGGACGCCCGCTGGGTGCCCCTGGTGCTCCTCGGCTACGGAATCGGCGCACTCGCGGGGATGGCCCTCGGCGGACGCGCCGCCGACACCCGCCCGATCGGCGTCCTCGCGACCGGATTCACCGGGCTCCTGCTGGTCTCGGTACTCATCGCCGTGCTCGCCGATCAGATGGTGCCGGTCGTGGTCCTGGCCGTGGTGCTCGGGTTCACGGGCTTCGGCGTGAACCCGGCGCTGAACTCCCGGGTCTTCGGGATCGCCCCGGGCGCGCCGACCCTGGCCGCGGCCGGGAGCACCGCCGCGTTCAACGTCGGCATCACCGTCGGCCCCTGGCTCGGTGGCCTCGCGCTCACCGCCGGATACGGCTACCCCGCCATCCCGTGGATCGGTGCCGCACTGGCCTCCGCGGTCCTGGTGCTGCTCGTCGTCGAAGTCCGCGCCCGGCGCGCGGCGACGAGCAGCGAGGCAGCGGGAACGCGGGAGCCGGCGCTCGTCGAGTGACGTCCTGGAGCCCATCCGATCGGCGTCCCGGTCGGATGAGCTCCCCCTCAAGCGGCGTTCCAGCAGGTCGAGGACGGATGAACAACGGACGCGACTCCGCGGTCGGGAGCAAGATCGCGCCTGCGCTGGATCGTCGCGGTTCCACGCTGTGGACGGCGCCGCCGGCCTGCGGCTTGCGCCGTATCGTCGAGGACGTCGACCATCGGGAGTCACCTTCTCTCCGGCGGCGACGGTGTCGACCCGGCGTCCGGATGCGACTTGATGGAGGAGCCGTGAGTACGTTCATCGAGCAGTGGCAGGACTGGCACGCCAACCGCGAGCGCGACCTCGCCGACCCCTACGGCTGGCTGGCCTGGTCTCCCTGGACTGGCTGACCGACGTTCCCGCCACGTACCCGGCGGCGCCGGGCGTGTGGTGGCAGGACGCCGAGGCCGCCTACGTCGACCCGCAGGGCGCCGAACTGTCCTACCAGGGCGAGCCGATCACCGGAGTGCAGCGCTTCGAGCTGGTCAACAGCGGAGCGGGCACCCGGGTCTCAGCCGGTGACGTGGAGGTCGAGGTGGCACGCCGCTCCGGCTACCTGATCAGGGTGCACTCACCGAAAGCGCCGGCGCTCCGCGACTTCCGAGGTGTGCCGACCTACCAGCCGGACCCGAACTGGGTCATCACGGGCACTTTCGAACCATTCGCCGAGCCCCGACCGACGACGGTCGGCGCCGTCACGCCCGGCCTGAACCACGTGTACCAGGCTCCCGGTCTCGTGCGCTTCGAGCGCGACGGCACCGAGCACGCGCTGACCGCGTTCAACGGGAAGACCGGCAACGGCCTCAACATCCTGTTCACCGACGCCACCAGCGGAGTGACCACCTACCCGGCGAACCGCTCCGTGCTCACCGACGAACCGGCCGCCGACGGGACCGTCACGCTCGACTTCAACCGCGCGGTCAACCTCCCCTGCGCCTTCACCGACTTCGCCACCTGCCCGCTACCACCGGAGGGCAATCACCTGCCGTTCGAGGTCACGGCAGGCGAACTACTCCCCCACGAGCGTTCCGAGCCCTGAGCGCGGGCAGCCGACCACCTGCTCGAGCTTGGGGTAGGACGGCTGCGCGCCCGGGTGCTGCACGCTGCGAGCGCCGACGCGGGTGGCCCACCGGGCCGCAGCGGGCAGCGAGTCGCCTCGGCCGATGCGCCAGGCCAGGGTTGCGGCGAAGGCGTCGCCGGCCCCGGTGGTGTCGACCGCGCTGGCCGGTACTCCCGGGACGTGTTCGGCGTGACCGGGTTCGGCGACCGCCGCGCCGCGCGCGCCCAAGGTGACCACGGCCGAGCGCGCACCGACCTGCCGGAGCGCCTCCGCGTAGGCGGTTTCGTCGTCGGGGATCTGCGATCCGTTGCTCCGCAGGACTTCTCGCGCCTCGTGCTCGTTGACGATCAGCGGGTCGGCGGCGGCGAGCACGTCCCGGGGCAGGTCGACCACCGGCGACAGGTTCAGCGACAAGCGCGCCCCGGTTTCGCGGGCCGCGCGCGCCGCCGCGCACACGGTGTCCACCGGGACCTCCAGAACCACCGAGACGACGCGTGCGGAGGCGATCGACGACCGGGCGGCGGCGATGTCGTCCGGGGACAACCGGGCGTTGGCCGCCGCGTCCACGACGATGCTGTTCTCGCCGGTGGCGGCCACGGTGATCAATGCGGTGCCGGTGGCCGCTGACTCGTCGCGGAGGGTGTGGGCCGTGTCGACTCCGTCGGCGCGCAGGGCGGTCAGCAGGTCCTCCCCGTGCGCGTCGGCGCCGACCCGGCCCACCAGGGCCGTCCGGGCGCCCAACCGCGCGGCGGCGACGGCCTGGTTCGCCCCCTTGCCGCCGGCGCTGGTGGTCAACGCGGTCGCCCGCACCGTTTCCCCTGGCTGCGGGTGACGCCGCACTCCCGCGGTGAGGTCGATGTTCAACGACCCGACCACGACGACGTCCAGTTCGCGCGACATCGTTCTTCCCTCCACTTCTCCCCTGCGCGCGCTTCGCGCCCGCAGCTCCGGACGTGCGGGGGTCACGCGACCCGCTGCGTGGGTTCGGGCGCACCGCAGAGCCGGTCGACCAGCAGTTCCGGGAACGTGCGGTCGGTCTCGAGGACCACGCGCACGTTCGCGCCCTCCTGCGTCGGGAAGTTCCGGTACTGGCCGCGGACGTCGGCGACGGTCGCGCCGCGCCCGGGACCGTCACCGGTGTCCACGTCGGTGGGCACGACCGGCGCGAGCACCGGCACGACGTCACCGGCCGCGATCGCCGCCGCCAGCGGGTCGTGGCAGGCCGCTCGCCGCTCGCCGAAGATGTCGCGCTCGTAGAAGTCGAAGTACTGGTCCAGGATGGACGAGGTGAAAGCGGCCACCGGCGAACCGCATTCGGCGAGCCGCTGCTGGTGCTTCTCGGTGAGGACCTCGCCCATGGTGGCGTCCAGCGGGACCATGGTGACCGGCCAACCCGCCCGCAACACGATCCGGGCCGCTTCGGGGTCGTTGTGGATGTTGGCCTCCGAGGCCGGGGTGGCGTTGCCCGGGTGCCGCACCGCTCCGCCCATGATCGTCACGTGCTCGACCAGGTCGGGCAGTTCCGGTTCTAGCAGCAGAGCGGTGGCGAGGTTCGTCAGCGGACCGATGGCGAGCAGGTGCGTGGCTCCGGGGTTCTGCCGGGCGAGCCGCACGATCAGCTCCGCGGCGGGTTCGTCGCTGGGCGCCGTCGTCGGGGCGGGCAGGTTCGTGTTGCCCAGACCGTCGGAGCCGTGCACGTACGGCGCGAGATGCACTTCCCCGCACCAGTTGCTGCGCGCGCCCATGGCGACCGGGATGTCCGATCGGCCCGCCAGTTCGAGCACCCGCAGCGTGTTGAGCGCCGCCGTTTCGGTGTCGGTGTTGCCGAAGACCGTGGTGACCGCGCTGATCTCCACTCCCGGATCCCCGAGCAGGTAGAGCAGCGCGAGGGCGTCGTCGATACCGGTGTCGCAGTCGACGATCAGGGTTCTCTTGGGCGCCATCGGTTGCGTGCCTTTCTGCTTTCGGGGTCATGCGTCGCGTTCCGCGCGCGATCGCGGTGGTGTCGTCCGGAACCGCGACCGGTTCCACCGCGGAACCGGGACTTCCTCATCGGGATTGGCGCACCGGAATGCTCGGTGCACCGCTGGGCAACACGTACTTCGCCGCGAGCAGCGGCGTGCGTTCGACGGAGACGACCTGGGTGATCAACACGACCGGGGTGTCCGGGGAGCGACCCAGGACCTCGCCCCGTCGCCGTCCGAGCACCGTCGCGCTGACCGCGCTCGACCCGCTCAACGGCAGGTAGGGGTCGAGCGCCGAGACCACCTGCAGCATCGTGCTCGGCTGCGCCTCGGCTTCCGCCAACGCCGCGGGAAGACCCGGGTCGACGGCGGCCAGCCCCTCGTCGTGCGCGCTCCACTCCTCCACCAGACCGCTGGGCACGCCGTCGATGTCGACGACGCTCTCCCAGAACCAGATCTCGCAGCTGGCCGGGACCGGCAGGTGCTGCATGACCAGATCGGTCGGCTCTTCCAGCACCCGCGCCAGCGGCCGGATCTTGGCCGCGTCGGCGCCGAACAAGCTCTCGATCGGTTGCAGCCGCTCGAAACCGCGCCTGGCCGGGCGGTCGTTGACGGTCCGCCCCACCCCGCGCCGCACGGTGATCACACCGTCCTCCTGCAGCAGCAGGAGCGCCTCGCGCAGAGCCGGTCGGCTCACGCCGAGATCAGCCGCGAGGTCGGGCTCGGACGGCAGCGTCGAGCCCGGCGGGTAGGTCTCCTGCCGGATTGCCTCGACGATCCGCTCGTAGAGCTCCACGACCGGTCGCCGTTGCGGTCGTCTGGCCGCCACGTCGCACCCCCTGTTGGGTTGATGTCAGACAAGTTAGAAGAGTGAGGCCCGCTCGTCAAACCCCGAATTCGGGCCTTTTCGATCAAAAATCCGCCGAACCGACTCTTGACGAGGCGAGGCAGAGCGGCTAAACCTGTCCGCCAACACCCGGAACATGTCAGACAAGTCGATCGACATTCCGGGGCCGCAGCACCAGGACGTCCGCTGCCCACCCTCGAATCACCTCAACGCGGAGGTTCCCATGACCACGGTTGGCGCCTCATCGCCCACCACCAGCGCATCACCGATGCGCACCACAGCCCTGCTGACCGCGCTGGTCCTCGCGGTCGCCGGGTACCAGATCAACGCGACCATGCTCGCGCCCGCGCTGCCGAACGTGATCGACAGCTTGGACACCACCAGCGGTGCCGGTGGCCTCTCCCAGACGCTGTTCTTCCTGTTCTCGGCGGTCGGCCAGGTGACGCTGGCGCGGCTCAGCGACTACGTCGGCCGCCGCCGGATGCTCCTGGTGACGCTGCTGGTGGCACTCGTCGGAGAGCTGATCTGCGTTCTCGCGCCGAACATCGAGCTGTTCATCATCGGCCGGAGCCTGCAAGGCGTCTCCGCGGCGACGTTCACGCTGGCCTACCTGACGCTGCACGAGTCCCTCCCGCCGCGGAAGTTCGGCCGGTCCCTGGGCATCATCACCGCCGTCAACGGCGGCATCGCCGGCGTCGACACCGTCATCGGCGGTTCCGTCGCCGACTCCGTCGGATTCCGCGGGATCTTCCTGATCACCGGCCTGATCACGGTGATCGCCCTGGTCGCGGTGCACTTCTGGGTTCCCGCCAGCGGAACCGCAACGGGACGGATGGACTGGACCGGCGCGGCCCTGCTCGGCCTCGGGCTCACCGGCATCCTGCTCGCGCTGAACGAAGGCAGCAGCTGGGGCTGGTCGTCGGTGCCCACGCTGGCGCTGCTCGTCGGAGGCGTGCTGGCCCTGGCGCTGTTCACGGTCGTGGAACGCGGCAACCGGAACGCGATCATCGACACCTCGGTGCTGGCCTCGCGAAGTGGCTGGCCCCTGCTGCTGACCACGATCTTCACCCTGGCCGGGGTGTTCGGGATGCTGAACTTCACCATCCCGCTGCTGACCCAGACCGCGGGCGAGGGCTACGGGCTTTCGGCGACGATGTCGGCCCTGCTGTACCTCACCCCCGCTTCGGCGCTCGGCGTCGTCGCGGCCCCGCTGGTCGGGCACTTCGGCCCCCGCATCGGATGGCGGCGCTCGGTGCTGATCGGGGCCGTCGGCACCGCGGCCGCGCTGGTGCCGCTGGTGCTCGTGCCGCAGTCACCGGTGGTCACCTTCGCCGCGCTCGCGACGCTCGGCATCACCTACACCGGATACATGCTGACCGCGCTCAACGGTCTCGCCGTCGCGCTCGCGCCGGAGGACAAGCCCGGATCGCTGCCCGGGCTGAACGGCGCCTGCTTCGGCGTCGGCGCCTCGCTGGGCATCGCCGTCGCCGCCAGCGCCGTCACCTCGACCAGCGGCGACGGCGCGCCCACCTTCGACGCCTTCCACGCCGCGCTGTGGACCGCGGGCGGCTTCGTCGCCCTCGCGCTGGTCACGGCGCTGCTGATCAAGACCCCGAAATCAGAGAAGAAGTAGGAGGAGCACGTGACCGACGTACCGACCGCCGACCAGATTCGCCGCACCCCGAAGGTGCTGCTGCACGACCACCTCGATGGCGGGTTGCGGCCAGAGACGGTCGCGGAACTGGCCGAGCAGCAGGGCTACGACGCGCTGCCGGCCACCGGTGCGGATGACATCCGCAAGTGGTTCGCCGCGGCGACCGAAGCCGGTTCGCTGGAGGAGTACCTGGAGCGCTTCACCCACACCGTTGGCGTCATGCAGACCGCGCACGCCATCAGCAGGGTCGCCGCCGAGTGCGCCGAGGACCTGGCCGCGGACGGCGTCGTGTACGCCGAGGTCCGCTACGCCCCGGAACTGAGCACCCAGCAGGGGCTTTCGCTGGAGGAGGTCGTCGAAGCGATCCTCGACGGCTTCCGCCGCGGCGCGGCCCAGGCGCGCGCGGCCGGCAACCGCATCCGCATCGGCGTCCTGCTGTGCGCGATGCGCCAGGAGCTCAGGGCCAGGGAGATCGCCGAGCTCACCGTGAAGTACCGGGACGCGGGCGTCGTGGGATTCGACATCGCGGGCCCGGAAGCGGGATTCCCTCCCACCCGATCGCTCGAGGCGTTCGAGTACCTGCGCAGGGAGAACTGCCACTTCACCATCCACGCCGGTGAAGGGTTCGGGCTGCCGTCGATCTGGGAGTCCATCCAGTGGTGCGGCGCGGCCCGGCTGGGCCACGGCGTGCGCATCGTGGACGACATCGAGTTCGCCGAGGACGGCAGCGCGCAGCTGGGCCGGCTGGCCTCGTTCGTCCGGGACCGGCGCATCCCGCTGGAGATGTGCCCGCGCTCGAACGTGCACACCGGCACGGTCCCGTCGGTGGCCGAGCACCCGATCGCGCTGCTGCGGCGGCTGAACTTCCGGGTCACGGTGAACACCGACAACCGGCTGATGAGCCAGACCTCGATGTCGGAGGAGTTCGGCGAGCTCGTGGACAACTTCGGCTACTCGCTCGACGACCTGCAGTGGTTCACGGTCAACGCGATGAAGTCGGCGTTCATCCCGTTCGACCAGCGCCTGGCGCTGATCAACGAGGTCATCAAGCCCGGCTACGCGGCTCTGCGCTCGGAGGCCCTCTTCGGCCCCGTCGCCGAGCACACCCCGGCTCTCGCCTGAGCACACCGCGGTCACGCGGCACTCCCGAGCCTCCGCCCGGGAGTGCCGCATCCGCGGCCACCCCGGCACGGGCGCGGTCGCACGGTCTTCATGACCACCTGATGCGGCCGCGAGAGGGAAACGCCTCTGGCGCATCCCATCTCGGACGCGGTCAGGCGGGATGGATCTTGCTCGGGTGATACCCGAGTGCGGTGCTGGCGTCGTGCCCGGCGGCGACGACCAGGGGCGCGATCTCGTCGACATCGTTCTCGGTGACCCGCTGCGTCGGCGCTCCGATTCCGAGCACCGCCGCCAACTCTCCCGCGTGGTCGAACACCGGCGCGCTGATCGAGCCGACGCCTTCGTGCCGCTCCTCGAAGGACGCCGCGTAGCCCTGGGCCCTGGCGAGCTCGACCTGCGCGTCCAACACGTCGATGTCGATCGGCGTGTGCGCCGTGTACCTCGACAGCCCTTCCCTGACCACGTCCGCACGCGCTGCGGGGTCATGGGCCAGGAAGACCTTGCCCGGGGCACCGGCGTGCAGCGGCATCACCATGCCGACTTTGAACAGGCGCATCACGATGTGACGTGTTTCCGCCACGGCGATCACCGTTCTGAACGCTCCGTCGCGCACGTAGAGGCACGCGGTCTCGCCGGTCTCGTCGCACAACCGCTGCAGCACCGGCTTCGTTCGCTGCACGACGTCGAGCCCGAACGTGCCGGGCGCCGCGAGCTGCACCAGCGTCAGCCCGATCCGGTAGCGGTCCCCGGAGCGGTCTAGGAAGCCCTCGCGCACGAGGTTGTGGACCAAGCGCTGGCACGTGCTCTGATTCAACCCGCTGAGCTGCATGATCTCCCGCAGGTTCGGTTCAGGGGCCGATACGGAGAAGCAGTCGAGGATCCGCTTGATCTTCTCGAGCACCAGCAGCGGCGGAGTGCCTGGACCTCGCTCGGTCACCTCTGCGCGCCCCTCTCGGAAAGTCTGGAACCGGCGCGCTCGCGCCGCGGTCTTGACATGGACTATAGCAATTCACATTATGAGTCCGTGACTCACGATGTAATGATCGTGAGAGGTCGGAGCCACCTGGCCCGCGACGAATGAGGAGAACCATGACCACTCAGCACCGCGCCTGCGACAGCGACTCCCCGGCGAAGCTGCCCGGGGTCTCCCGGATCGGGCTGATCGTGCCGAGCTCGAACACCACGATGGAGACCGAACTCCCCGAGCTGTTCCGCAGGCAAGCGGCCGCGACGGGCCACGCCTACACCTTCCACTCCGCGCGCGCCGGGATGCGGACGGTCAACAAGGAAGAGCTGGCGGCCATGGTCGGGAAGGCCGCCGACTGCGCGACCGCGGTCTCCGACGCCCAGCCGGACGTCATCGCCTACGCCTGCCTGGTCGCGGTCATGGCCCAGGGACCAGGGGCGCACCGAGAGTCCGAGCAGATCATCGCCGACGCGGCCAGGAACAACGGAAACCCCGCCCAGGTCGTCAGCAGCGCCGGCGCACTGGTCCGCTCGCTGACCGAGATCGGCGCGAAGAAGGCCGTCATGGTCACCCCGTACATGCGTCCGCTCACCGCGACGGTGCGCCAGTACATCGAGAGCGAGGGCATCGAGATCCTCGACGACATCAGCCTCGAAGTGGAGAACAACGTGGCGGTCGGCAGGCTGGATCCGGAGAAGCTGCCCGCCATCGCCGGGGACCTGCGGCGCGAAGGCGCTGACGCGGTGATCTTGTCCGCCTGCGTGCAGATGCCCTCGCTCGCCGCCGTCCAGCGCGCGGAGGACGAGCTCGAACTGCCGGTGATCACCGCGGCAACGGCCACGACCCACGAAATCCTGAAGGCGCTGGGGCACCAACCGGCCATTTCAGGTGCCGGGAGTCTGCTCGCCGGCCCGAACTCCGCTCTCTGAACTCGTCCACTCCGAAAGGACAACGATGTCCCTTGTGGCTGCTTCCTTCCTGATCTTGGTGGCCGCGTTCCTCGTGGGCGCGGTCACCAACATCAACGCCGGTCTCATCGCCATCGTCGCGACCTTCGGGGTCGGGCTGCTGCTGACCGACCTCGACACCGACACCATCATGGGCTTCTTCCCCGCCGACCTGTTCTTCATCCTGGTCGGCGCCACCCTGCTGTTCTCGATCGTCCGCGTCACCGGGACGATCGACATGCTCGCCGCGTGGGCTGAACGGCTCACGGCCGGGCGGCGCTCCCTCGTGCCGGTCATCATGTTCGCGCTGACCGCGCTGCTGGCGACCGCCGGAGCGTTCACGCCCGCGGCGGTCGCGATCGTCGCTCCGGTCGCTCTCGCTCTCGGGCGGCGCTTCGGGATCAGCACCCTCGCGATGGGCCTGGTCATCGTCCAAGGCGCCAACGCGGGGGCCTTCTCACCGGTCAACCCGTTCGGCGTGGTGGCGAACGAGATGCTCGACGCGGCCGGTGCTGCGGACGGCTCCCTGCGGCTCTACCTCTACTGCTTCGTCTTCAACGCGTTCCTCGCGGTGGGCGGCTACGCCGCCGTCCAGGCGTGGACCGTCCGGCGACGTGCGAAGCACGGAGGTCCGGACGCTGACGACCACCCAGTCGTCGACGACCCCGAACTCGCCGGTGGCGGCGGCACCGCAGTCGCGACCCGGGTCGAGCCGGTGACGGCCGCCGAGGTCACCCCCATGCGGTTGACGGTCCTCGGTGGTGTCGCAGCGCTGCTGCTGCTGACGTTGGTGTTCAACCTGGACGTCGGGGTCTCCGCACTGGTGATCTCGCTGGCCCTCATCGCGTTGCGGCCCGGCATCCAGAAGCCGGCCATCGAGGGACTTCCGTGGTCGGCGGTGCTGCTCGTCACGGGCATCGTCATGTACGTCGGTCTGCTGAAGGAGATCGGCGCGATCGACGCGCTGGGCAACGCCATCGAGGGTGCGGGTGCCAGCTCGACGGCGACCCTGGCCACCAGCTACGTCGTCGGCGTCCTGTCCGCTTTCGCCTCCACGACCGGCACTCTCGGAGCGATCAGCCCGGTCGTGGCGCCGCTGGCCGCGGATCCGGTGCTGGGACCCATCAGCGTCATCACCACGATCGCGATCGCCTCGTCGGTGGTGGACGTCAGTCCTATGTCGACGAGCGGTGCCCTGCTGCTCGCGAGCGCGGAACCCAAGAACGAGAAGCCGTTCTTCCGCATGCTCCTGATCTGGGCCGTCGCGATGATCGCCATCGTCCCCGGTCTCGCGTGGCTGGTCTTCGTCCAGCTCGGCATCGGCTGATCGCGCGCGGTCGCGGCACCTGGGAACAGCCACGGCATCCGATCGGCCGACGGCTCGAAGCCGGGAAGATCGCCTTCCGAATCACCCGGCCGACGCCCGCTGCGGAGGGCGGCCACCTCCCTGAGCGGGCGTCGGCACCGACCTCGCACCCCACCAGCACCAACGGCTCAGCCCAGCACGTGCAGGACTGGCGGCTAGTTCTCGAGCTGGGGGTGCTGCTCGTTCACGACTGACGCGTCGCGCCCGGTCTCGGCGAATTCCGCCACGAAGGTCCGGTGAACCTGATGCGCTCGCTGCAGGGTCAGGCAGCGGCGGACCGGCTTGGCGGACCTCGCTCCAGGTTCCGCGATCGTCGTCTCGTACTCCTCCTTGCCGGTCACCGGGTCGACCCCGATCCGAGCTGTGGAGAACACCCAGGTCTCGATGCCGATCGTCACCTCGGTCCGCAACATGACCGAGCAGCATACCCCACTGGCCGCACGGCTCGATGTGGTTGTCCGACCCAACATCCGCTCGAGTTCGGTTTCAACCATCACCGCGCGCAGGTGGGCACAGCACCTGCACGAGCGCCTGTGAACGAATTACTCACCGCGGGCCGCCTCGTCAGGTCTTTTTACCCTGGCGACGCATCGGGGGCAGATCACACGGTGGATGGGGCCGACGGCAGATCGCCCCGGCACTCACGCCCCACCCCGGAGGAGTTCGTCATGGCTACGCATGGAGCCCATCCCGCGCGCACCGGCTGGGTCGGCTGGATCTACTTCAGCGCGATCGTGATGGTGGCGGCCGGAATCGTGCAGGTGATCAACGGGTTGATCGCGCTGGCGGAATCGGGGACGACGTACCTGCTGCCGTCCGGGATGGCGGTGCAGGTCAGCTTCGCCAGCGTGGGCGTCAGCTTCCTGGTCATGGGCGTCGTGCTCGCGGCCGCCGGGATCGGCGTGATGAGCGGCAAGACGTGGGCCCGAGCAGCCGCGATCACGCTGGCCGTGCTCAGCGTGCTGGGCAACGTCGCGTTCTTCACCGCCTACCCCCTCTGGTCGGCGATCATCATCGTGCTCGACGTCCTGGTGATCTACGCGCTGGCGGCGCACGGCCGGGAGCTGCGGCGCAGCTGACCGAGGAGTACCGGAGAGGAAGGGAGCAGATGTGGGCCTGCAAGTGCTGCCGCTGGCGATCACGATGATGGCCGGACCGCAGATCATGTCCGCCATCGTCTTCGTCACCACAGGGCGCGCGGTTCGGGTCTCGCTCGCCTTCCTCTCCGGTGTCCTCATCGCCACCGTCGCAGGGGTCTCGATCACCCGCGAACTCGCCGCCCTGCTCGGCAGCGCGCTTCCCGCCGGGGGTCTGCAGTCCTCCAGCCTCGGAAAAGGAATCCAAATAGGACTGATCGGCCTGCTGGCGCTGCTCGCCCTCAAGAACTACCTCGGTCGCAAGACCGCACGACCACCGAAGTGGCTGGGCACGCTGATGTCCGCCTCACCGGCCACCGCGTTGAAGACCGGTCTGCTGGTCATCCTCGCGATGCCCTCGGACATCCTCATCATGCTGACCGTCGGCGCGAACCTCGAACACCACAAAGCGGGACTCGGCGCCGCACTCCCCTTCATCGCGGCCACGCTCCTGGTGGCGGCCCTCCCGCTGCTGCTCTACCTCGCGTTCCACAAGAAGGCGATCACAGCCATGCCCGCGGTCCGCGACTGGATGAACACCCACAGCTGGCTGGTCAACATCATCGTCTGCGGCATCTTCATCACCCTCGTCGCCACGGGCACCTGATCTCGCCGGGCAAGGCCCCAGCGAGGGTTGGCCTGCTGCGGGAACGAACGGTGCGGGCGGCGCTACGAGGTCTCGGGCTGGCGCGTGTGCGACCATTCTTGACGTGACAGAGTCGATGTCGAGCCCGAGCAGAACCGGCGCGCAGGCCGTCGAGCGCGCGCTCACCGTGCTGCGTGCCCTCGAGGACAGCGAAGATCCCCTCGGCGTCACCGAACTGGCCCGGCAGACCGAGCTGACCCTCAGCACGGCCCACCGGCTGGCGAAGACCCTGACCGAGAGCGGACTCCTGGCCCAGGACCCGATCACCGAGCGCTACCAGCTCGGTCCGACCCTGGTCGCCCTCGGCGAGAAGGCCGCTCAACGCCTCGGGTACGACCGGGTCCTGCCGTTGCTCCGCGAGCTGTCCGCGGCCACCGGCGAATCCATCAACCTGGGCATCCGCACCGGAAACGACGTCCACGTCGCACTGCACGTGCCCTCACCGCAACCGCTCCGGTTCGACCAGCCCGCCGGCACCGCGGTGCCGCTGCACGTGTCGGCGATGGGAAAGTGCCTGCTCGCCCACGTCGGCGAGATCGACGACCAGGTCGACGGTCTGGGCAACCTCACGCGCGTCACCGACCGCTCGATCACCCAGCGCAACAAGCTCAAGGCCGAGCTCGAACTGGTGCGGCAACGCGGCTGGGCCCTCAACGACGAAGAGCGCAACCCCGGAGTCCGCGCGATCGCCGTGCCGGTGCTGCGCGACGGGACCGCCGTCGCCGCGATCGCGGTCCAAGGCCCCACGATCCGCCTCACCGAGGACCGCCTCGACGACATCGCCGCCCAGCTGCGCAGCACGGCCCAGACCGTGGCCCCGGGACTCGGCCGAAAGGTCATCGATCAGACCGTGAGCGAATCGGACCCGACGTAGGAAAGGCGGTAGCCCGCACCCGGGTGGTCGTCCGCAACGTTCGCTGCCCCCGGGTCACCACCTCGGGCCCATGCTCAGGGCCACGAGCACCGCCTCGAGATGGCTCCGGCACACCGTCCGAGCGCTATCAGGCCCAGGGCTGGCGCGAGTGCCGACGGCGTCGCATATCCAGGTGCCGGTGCACGGGTTGCGGTACACGTGCGGCGCCAGTCGGTGCGAAGACTGCTGCGTGATCTGGGACGAGTGCATGATCGGACCGTTCTGGGTGGCGCAATGCGCGAAGCGGACACCCCCAACGTCCTCCACCGCACCAGCCCCGAACAGGGGATAATTACCAACGGACCTGTGCAGTTTGCCCCGGGAGCCTCCGGCCGTCCTCGCAACCGGCTGCCACGACCCGACCTGCGTAATCGCACGGCTGTGAACCAGACCCAGGCCGAAAGACCTCGAACAGGTCCCCGCAGAACGGATCAGGCGAGGCGACGAACTCACGGGCACCGTGACCGTGACCTGCACCCGCTGCCACCACGGCCCGAAACGCACCAGCAAACCGCCAAATCCTCCGCACCTGCCGAAAAGGCCTGGGCCGGGGCATCCGAACACAGGCGAGCACGCGAAGCCGCGTGCACCCGCTCAACCCCTGAGGCCGATAGCAATCCCCTTCTGCGAGGTCGTGTCATCCAAAGGTAGCGGCGGCTAGTATTCTGATTCCTGATAAATATCATTGATATTATCATCTTGTGCCATGGTTTGGCCTCTGCCAAACTGCATTCGCAGCGGGTACAGCGAATGGAGCAACGCAGAATGGCCGTATAGGGACGCAGTCGGTCAATGCCGATTACCGGAAGGTTGATCTGCATTTTGGGCGTCCCGCCACGAACTCGCCGCAAGCTTCAGCGATCCATTCTGAGCGCGACAAGAATTCGTGGCCGATTGCTGCGCGCTACGACCCCGGAAGAGAAACCAACCACCAAAGGAATTCCATGAAGATCGTCTCCGTGTCCGCGCGCAATGTCGGCGTGCCGCTCGCGGTTCCCACTCGTATCGCCACCCGAGAAATTCGGGCCCGCCACTACCTCCTCGTCTCAGTACGCACTGAAAGTGGCATCGAGGGCGTCGGGTACGCGTACTCAGGAACGGTCGGAGGCGACACTCTGGTCAAAAGCGTCGACGACATCATCGCTCCGCTCATCATCGGCGAGGACGCCCACGACACTTCCGGGATTTGGGCACGGGTTTATCAAGAAGGACTTCTCGCCGGTCGTCGAGGTCTCCTGATTCGCGCGCTGTCCGCAGTGGACGTCGCGCTGTGGGACGCGAAGGCCAAGGAAGTTGGGCTGCCGCTGGCCACCTACCTCGGTGGCGACGTCCACCGCCCAGTCCCCGCCTACGCGTCGGGCGGCTACTACCTCGCGGGCGACGACAACCCGGTCACATCGGTGATCCGGGAGATCGAGCTCAACCGCGAGCACGGCTTCACCGACCACAAGATCAAGGTCGGCGGACTGCCGGTCGCCGAGGACGCGGCTCGGATCACCGCAGCGTTCGACGTCATCGGCAACAGCGGACGCCTCTCGATCGACGCCAACAACGCTTACCGCACGGTCCCGGAGGCGCTCGCGGCCATCCGCGCCTTCGAACGGGCGGCAGGCGATCACCAGATCTGGTGGTACGAAGAGGCGCTTTCCCCGGACGACGTGGCGGGCCACGCCGACCTGGTCCGCCGAGTGGACACACCCATCGCCACCGGCGAGATCCATCAGACTCGCTGGGACTTCCGCCAGATCATCGAGCAGCGCGCCGCGGACATCCTCCAGGTGGACGTGGGGGTCGTCGGTGGCATCACCGAGTACCTCAAGGTCGCCTTCACCGCCGAGACGTTCGGACTGCCATTAGCACCGCACTGGCACGCCAACGTGCACGCGCAGCTCGCGGCAGCATCGACCAACACCATGGTCGTCGAGCACTTTCTGCTCGACAAGGACATCTACAACTTCGAGCGGCTCCTCACCGAGGAGACCCGCCTCCGGTACGCGGACGGGAACGTCGTCCTCAGCGACCGTCCCGGCATCGGGATCGAGTTCGACGAGGAAGCGATCAGTTCGTACAACGAGCGTCTGGGCTGACGGATGAGCGAATACACCGGCGTACTCGCACTCGCGGCTTTCATCTGCGCGATCGTGATCTGGAACGTTGCCTTCAAGCGCAACATCGGCGAGTCGATGTTCATCGGGTTCGTGGTGACCGCCCTGTTCGCGGGGACCGACTTCTTCTCCGCCCTCTGGGCCGGGCTCACCGACGGTCTCACCAATGAAGTCACTTACGCTGCGCTCGCCTTCGTGGTGCTCGGTGAGCTCCTGGTTCGCACCGGCATCGTTCAACGAATCGTGGACGTGCTCAGCTCGATGATCGGCCGAATCCGAGGCGGATCGGTCTACGCGGCGACACTGGGCTCCGCGCTCTTCGGCGCGGTGGCTCACAACGGCGCCGCCACTGCCGCGACCGTCGGGTCCATCACCATCCCCTGGATGAAACGGTCCCGCGCCTCAGGAGAAACCGCAGCAACCGTCCTCGGCGGCAACGCCGGCATCGGAGCTGTCTTCCCCTTCAGCGGATCGTTCTTCTTGCTGCTCGCGGCACCCACCGTCGTCGGACAGCTCGCGGCCGACGACGTCATCCTCACCGCATTCATCGCCGCGATCTGGTTCCTGCTCTCGCGGCTCATCGCTGCCTACTTCCTGATCCGCAATCGTGGTGTCGGGGCCATGTCCGCGACGGATATCAAACCGCTCTCGAAAACGCTCGCGGTCGGCTGGTCATCCTTCGTCGTCCTTCTCGCGATCGCTGTTCCCATCCTGGCGACCAGTGGAGCGAGCGGTGAAGCGGTGACCGAGCGCATCGGCTCAGAAGCCGCCGACACGATCCCGGTGCTCTTCTGGCTACCCGTCGCCATGTTGATCCCGGGGCTCATCGTTGGTCGCAAGCTCCTCCCCAAGACCGGTGTGGCGTGGTGGAAGTTCCTCGGAGAGGTCAGTCCGAACCTCGGCTTGGTCGCTGTCACCATGATCTCCGCGTTCTCGGCTTCGGAGGTCATCTCCAACCTCGGGCTCGGCGAGCAGCTCGCACCGCTCCTCGAGCAGCTGGGGGCGTCCCCGCAGTTCTGGCCGCGATCATCGTCGGTTTTCTCATCATCATCGTGGCCGGACCGCTCAACTCAACCGGAACGGTCGCCGCGGTGGGCGGCGTCGGTTACGCGGCACTGACCGCTGTCGGGGTCGCTCCGGCACCGGCTTACGCAGCGATCATCGTGTGGGCCGCGTCAGAAAGCGCATCCCCTCCGGGCGCGGCACCGCTCTACGTCGCTTCCGGCATCGCCGAGTGCAACCCCGTGAAGACGTTCAAACCCGTAGTCCTCTACTACCTGGTCCCCACTTTCGCACTCGGCGTGCTCATCGCGGTCGGCGCCGTCTGGGTGCCCTGAGACAGCGCAGGAGGAAAGGCCATGAGCACGCTCCTATCCACGGCATCCCGCATCTGCATCATCGTTCTGGTTCTCGGCGGAGCAGCCGTCACATTCACCCAGGTCGCCGGCATCGCCCTCGGCGATCCGGAGGTCGTGATGTTCGCGGGCACGGCACTTCTCGATCCCGTCTGCGTCATCGCGGGATTTGCGGGGATCTTCGCCTACCTCCGGACCTACACGCGAGCAGGCAAGGCCGAAGCGGAGAGTCAGGACGCCCGCACCGGCGATGCCTGATCGCGCATTACCAAGACGTGACCGGCCCCGTCTCGCACCTGAGACCGGGGCCGGTCACGTGGGATCACCGATGCGGCGACTCGTCCGCTACCGTTCCTCCGCCGCTATCGGCACAGGCGTGGGGTTCGCGCGCATCAGGGCAACGATCGCATTCGCTTGATCCGTCAAGGCCCGTGCCAGCGACCAATTCACGTAGACCTCGCGCACGGCGGAGACGTGGTCGATTGTTCGCAGCACCACATCATGGTTTCGAGACACCGCAACGGGCAGCTCAGTGGTCAGCCCGATACCCGCACCGCTTTCCACCAGGGCGAGAAGCGACTGCGGATGCCGCACCGAGTGCGCCACCTCGGGATACCCACCGAGGTCACGCCAAAGCGGATGTCCGAGAAGCGTCTCCGGCTGGAAGCGGCCCGTCATGATCACCCGCGCATGCACGATCTTCTGCGGATCGAGCGGCTTCTCAGGCTCCTCCGCCCAAGGGTGATCTCGGGGAACGACGATCAGGAACTTCTCCTTCCAGAGAAATTCCATACCGAACCTGCGCGGCGACAGCGGCGGTTCGGCCTGCCGGAGGAAGACGTCGAATCGGCCGGAGTCCGCGGCGCTCTCCATCTCGCCGCCCGCCATCTCCTCGAGCACGATCTCAATTTCCGGGTACGTCTCGCGAGCAAGGCTGAGAAGACGAGGAAGATAACCGGCAGATGCGCTCGGATACGTGGCGATGGTGACGACTCCCCGCGTCTGTGGCTTGGCGACCCTGCGCAGATGCTGCAGGCCGGAGTCAACTTCTCCGAGTATGAGACGAGCGTGCCGGATGAATCCGGATCCCGCAGGCGTGAGACGCACCGGGCGCGTACGGCGATCGACCAGAAGAACCCCGAGCGAACCCTCCAGATCCTTGATGTGGCTGCTGACGGTCGGTTGAGAAAGCCCGAGCTCAACCCCGGCCTGCTGAAAGCCACCGTGGTCGACCACGGCCACGAACGATTCCAGCCAACGCAACTCCACAAGCCGGTATTATTACACAGGCAAATACTCCACACCCGCAGTATCGATGTTCGTCGAGGCTTCTGCGCGGACGAGCTCGACGGCCTCCGGCCCGCCTCGCCCAATGGCTCGACGCCACCACGCCGCACGGCAGCCCGGCTCTGGCCGACACCACCGCCTGAGCTCGCGCGGACGACCGCGCGAGCCCACGACGTCCTAGGAAGCGCGGGCGGTCCCAGCATCGCCGGGACCGCCCGTCTTTCGTGCGACGACGGAACTCTCATTCCACCGCGGGCTGCACCGCTCGTCGCTCGGTCTCCTCAGCGTTCATGGCGCCGCGGGTCTCCGGGCTCAGCACCCCCGCGACGATGAAGACCAGGACCATCACGAACAGGAACACCATGAGCCGACCGGGCACGTCCGCCAGCTCCGGGCTGGCGAGGTTGACGAAGCTCGGCATCAGACCACCGATCATGAAGCCGAGGTTCCAGCAGATCGCGGTCCCCCGCCCTCGCAGCGCCGTCGGATAGCGCTCGTTGAGGAACACCAGGACCGGGGCGTAGGCGGCGTTGGCGAAGAAGGCCAGGGCCGATGCGTAGAACATGATCAGGCCGGTGCTCGTCGGATCGGTGCTCGTGATCAGCCACACCAGCAAGGGCAGAGCCACGAGGTTGAACGAGCCGATCACCAGCATCGTGCGCCGCCGGCCGAAGTGCTCGCTGAGCTCTCCCGCGGCGACCGCGGCAACGATCACTCCCAGACTCGAGACCAGCAGGATCGTGCCCTGGGCGCTCTGGGCGACCCCGCTGACCTTGCCCAGCAGGGTCGGGAGGAAACCGGAGGTCAGGTAGTACTGCGAACCGGCGCCGGAGACCAGCACCAGGTTCAGCACGAGCAGACCTCCCCTGCCACCACGGGCCAGGTCGGTGAAGCGCGTCTTCGGACCGGGAGCCTGCTGCTGCGCCTTCCACAGCGGCGATTCCTCGACCCCGCGGAGCACGAAGAAGCTGATCAACGCCGCCATCAGCCCGGCGAAGAACATGACGCGCCACCCCCAGACGTTGAACTGCTCGCCTGGGAAGATCGCGCTGACCAGGATGAAGACACCGCTGGCCAGAGCCGCACCGATGCCCGCGCCGCCGCCACCGATCAGCCCGGACATCAGGCCTCGCCAGCGCTGCCCGACGCTCTCGGTGCCCAGGGTGTGCGTCGCTGCCACGACACCGCCGACGAACACGCCCTGCACCAGGCGCAGCGCCAGGAACAGCAGCGGTGCGGCGATACCGGCCGCCGCGTAGGTCGGCACGGCACCCATCGCCGCGGTGGACAACCCCACGCCCGCCAGCACGATGACCATCGTCTGCTTGCGTCCGTTGCGGTCGGCGACAGCTCCGAAGATCGCCGCTCCGGCCGGGCGGAGCAGCACGCTCACCGCGAACGAGGCGTAGACCGCGGCGAGGCTCAAGGTCGGGCTCGCCACCGGGAAGATCAGATCGCCGACGGTGCTGGCGACGTAGAGCAGGATGAACAGATCGAACAGGTCGAACGCCCACCCCGCTACCGAGGCGAAACTCGCGTACAGCGTGGCTCTTCTGGACAGTCCGGTGTTCGCAGTGGACATGTCCACCTCCTCATCGAGGTCTGTTGGTGTGGTGGTGCGGAAAGAGGTTCGGGCGACCTCGGTCGGGTCAGGGTGCGGAGCGCCAGTTCGCCGGCGCGGGGGTCACTGCGCGTTCCAGGTCGATCTCCTCCGCCCCCGGAACGCGGATCCTGGTGAACCGGTCTTCGTCGTCGACAGGCGGAATCGTCGCGTCGAGACCCATCTTCGCCCCAACGCCGTCCGTTGTGGACGGATCGAGTCGTGATCCCTGCGCGCCACCGACGAGCACCAGATCGCGATCGGCCTGGAAGCGGGTGGCGACGGCCCACTCGACCTCGTCGGGGTCGAACACGTCCACATCGGAGTCGACCACCGTCACGTGCTTGATGTCGTAGTGCGCGCCCAGCGCCGCGAGGATCAGGTTCTTCACCTCGCCGGGTTCGGGATCGCGGACCTGCACGTAGAGGTGGTAGCGGCACACACCGCCGCGCGGCAGGTGCGCCGCCCGCACGCACTGGAAGTTCTGCCTCAGGTGCGCCAGGAACGAGCCTTCACGCGGAATGCACCCCAGCAGCAGGTGTTCCAACCCGCCGCCGACGACGGTGTGGTAGATCGGGTCTCGGCGATGCGTCATCGCGTCGATGCGCACCACGTGGCGGTCGGCGCGAGGGCCGTAGTACTGGGGGAATTCGCCGAACGGCCCCTCCGGCTCCCGGACATCGGCGAGCAGCCTGCCTTCCAGCACGATCTCCGCGTCGGCGGGAACCCGGACCTCGTTGGTGACCGCCTTGGTCACCGGCAGCGGGCTGCCGCGCAGCGCCCCGGCGATCTCCAGTTCGTCGTGGTCGATCGGTACCGCCGCCTGCGAGGACATCAAGGTGAGCGGGTCGACGCCGATGGCGATCGCCACCTCCAGGTCGGTTCCCGCTGCTTCGGCCTGTCCGAAGAACGCGGCCGTGTGCCTGGGCAGCAGGAGGGCCCCGAGCCGGTCCGGCCCGCTGACCTGCAGGCGGTGGATGGACACGTTCTGGGACCCGGTCGTCGGGTTGCGGGCGATGAGCAGGCCCGCGGTGATGTACGGGCCGTGGTCGTGCTCGTTGTGCGTGGGAACGGGCAACGAGCCGAGGTCGACCTCTCGGATCACCTCCTCCTGGCACGGGGCGTGCTCGACCTCGGTCCACGGAACGGGGTCCTGGCACGCCTGCTGGAAGCGGTCGATGAGTTCGGTCTCGTCGACCCCGAGCGCTTCTGCCATCCATTCGCGGCGCGACAGCAGCCCGGACACGACGGTGACGTCCTTCCCGCCGGGCTTCCCGAAGAGCACCGCGCGGTCGCCGTCGAGCCGGCTGGCGATTCCGGACAGCTCGAACCGCAGGTCCGCTCCCGGCCTGGCCGCGGACAGGCGTCCGGTCGCCTGCAGGTGGTCCAGCCAGCCGCGCAGATCAGCGCCGACGGGCAGGGCGTTGTTCGTCATATCTTCTCCCCGGTGACCGCCGGGACGGTCTTCGACCGGCCCGATGTGAGGTGGGTGCAGGTCATCACCAGCAAGGGCGTTGCGACCGCGATGTAGGCGTTGTCGATGCCGAAGGGGTCACCGAGCAGGAACCAGCCGATGGTGGTCGGCAGCGCGAGCACGATGGCCCAGAACGCACCGGTCCTCGTGCCGTACCGGGGCGCGTAGAACATCAGCAGCACCAGCACTGCCAGTGCCGCGCGCAGCGATTTGGCCAGGAAGGTCACGGTGAGCACATCGGTGGCGAACAGCGCGAGCGCGATCGGCACCAAGCCGGTCACCACCGTCGCCACCCGGAGGAACAGCACGTCGCGGCGGTCGTCCCCGGCGACGTTGAAGTGCGGCTGGTAGAAGTCCTTGAGCAGCAGCGTGGAAGCGCCGATGACCAGTGCCGCGATGGTTCCGAACATCGCGCCGGCGAGCCCGGCGACGACGATCCCGGCCAAGACCGGGTCGATGTCCATGGCGAACGCGGGCATGGCCTGGATGCTCTTGATGTGCGGGTAGACCACCGCGCTGCACATGCCGATGAACGCGGCGAGCAGACCGTAGGGAACCAGGATCAGCGCCGAGTAGAACCCGGCTCGCTGCGCGCGGTGGGCGTTGCCTGCGGTGGTGATCGCCTGCACGACGTACTGGGTCGCGAAGATGGCACCGACACCGGCGATCAGCCACGCGAAGATCTGCCCGAAACCCACTCCGTGCCAGGAGAACATCGTCGGCGGCAGCGCCGCTCGCAGCCCGTCCACACCGCCTGCGCGCTGAGCGCCGATGATCGCGAGGATGACCACCCCGGCCATCTTCACGATCGCGTGCACGACGTTGGTGTAGACGACCGATCGCATGCCGCCCACCACCACGTAGAACGTGGCGAGCACACCGACCAGGACGACGGCCAGGTCCTGGTCGACGCCGAGGAGTCCGCTCAGGATCGCACCACCGCTGGCGTAGACCGAGACGGCGACGATCAGCAAGGAGCAGACCATGATCAGCGACGTCGCGGTGCGCACCCTCCTCCCGTAGTAGCGGTCGAGGGCACCGGAGATCGTGTTCTCCCCCAGCGCGCTGAACTTGCGCGCCAGCAGGAACGCGAAGAGCACGAAACCGATTCCCAGCGAGACGATGTTCCACGCGGCCGAGATGCCGGATTCGTAAGCCTCCTGCGCGGTTCCGATGCTCGCGCTCGTGCCGATGAACTCGGACGCGAGCAGGAATCCGATGAGGACGGCGGGAAAGCTCTTGCCGCCGCTGGTGAATCCTGACGCGGTGCGTGTCGACCGCCCGGCCAGGAAGCTGATCAGGGCGAGCAACGCGATGTAGCCCGCGACGATGAGAACTACTAACCAACCTGATTGCAAGGGAACCCTCCAACGCCGCTCCGTTGCGGCCAGAGAAACTACGAGCGAAGTTAGACCGGTGCGAGAGGCCCAGCCAGAACCTGTTGCGCATAGCTCCTATTGGCCCGGGTTATAGCCCGACCGGGAAGTGCACGTGCTTGAGCTCGGTGAACTGCTCGACGCCCTCGACCCCGCGGGTGCGGCCCATCCCGGACATCCGCACGCCGCCGGAGGGCATCTCGGCGTAGGAGTGGTTGTACCCGTTCAGCCACACGGTTCCGGACTGCAGCTCGCGCGCCACGGCGAAGCCGCGCGTGAGATCACGCGTCCACACCGCTGCGGCGAGTCCGAAGGGCGTGGAGTTGGCCAACTCGATCGCGTCCTCGTCGGAGTCGAAGACCTCCAGCGACAGCAGCGGACCGAAGATGTCCTCCTGCACCACGGGTGATCGCGGATCCAGTTCGGACACGAGCGCGGGCGCGAGGAAATGACCTGGCAGGCCGTCGGGGTGCACCTGCTGCCCGCCGACGAGGACGCGACCGTCCTCACGCGCGCGGTCGAGGGCGTTGAGGACCTTGGTCACCGCGGCTTCGGATATCAGCGGACCGAGATCGGTGCTCTCGTCCCTCGGATCTCCCGGCGTCAAGGCGGCCAGTCGTTCGCGCAGCAGTTCCTCGGCGTCCTTCGCGTGGCGCGCGTGCACGAGGATCCTGGTGCACGCCATGCACATCTGGCCGCTCGTGATCACGGCGGCACGGGCGGCCGCCTCCACCGCGGCTTCCAGGTCGGCGTCCGCCAGCACGAGCATCGAGGCCTTGCCGCCCAGTTCCAGCAGCGGCCTGGTCATGGTGGCGGCAGCGGCGCGCATGACCGCTTGCCCGGCCTCGGTCGAGCCGGTGATCGCGACGGCTCTGGTGTCGGGGTGGGCCACGAGTTCAGCGCCCACCTCGGCGTCACCGGGGAGCACGTGGAGCACCTCCGGTGGTACTCCGGCCCGGTGGCCGAGCGCGATCACGCGTCGGGTGATGTGCGTGGTCTGCGGGGCGGGCTTGACGAGCGCCGTCACTCCGGCGGCGAACGCCGGAGCCAGATCGCGCAGCAACAGCAGCACGGGCCAGTTCCACGGGGTGATGAACACCGTCGGGCCGACCGGTTCGCGCACCAGGTGCGCCTCGCTCCCGTCGGGAAGACCGGCGGCACGGCCCAGCGGAAGCCTGGCGAGACCGGCGTTGAACCGCAGGGAATCGATCGCGCCCGCGACCTCCTTGCGCGCTTCACCGATGGGTTTCCCGGTTTCTCGCACCAGGTCGTCGGCGAGTTCCGAGCTGTGGTCGCTGAGCAGGTCCGCCCAGGCGTTCAGGGACTGCGCCCGGAGCCTGTGATCTCGCGGCCACCCGGTGCGCATCGCGCGCGTCGCTTCCGACACCGCTTCGCCGATCTCGGCGTCCGTGGCCTGTTCTGCGATTTCCAGAGGTTCGAGCGTCGCCGGGTTGACCGGCTGGAGGGGTGTTTTCATCACTTCCCACCTCGGGGACGGCCGATTCGCTTGATCCGGTCCAGCAAGGTGCCGAACATCATGCGGAACGCGCTCGGCGCGGCGTTGGACTGCTGCGGTGCTTCTCCGGTGGTGGCGGCCTGCCGGACCGAGTCGGCGAACTGCTCGAACATGCGTCGGCTGATGTCACCGGCGAGAGCTCGGCCGAACTGGGCGATTCGGCCGGTCAGGTACACGGCTGCGTCGGCGCGAAGCTCCGTTCCCGCTGCGGTGGCGTGCGCCCGCAGCGTGATGTCGGCCTGGGTTTGCGCCCCTCCGGTGTCCTGCCCCTGCGCGAGCACGCGAATCGTCCCGGTTTCCCGGTCCTGTTCGAGCACCCGGGCGATCCCGTGGAACGAGAGCTTGATGGGACCGACCGCGACCCGTGCCCGTCCGGCGTAGAGCTGCTCGCCGAGTTCCTCGGTGAGCTCCGCGCCGGGGAGGCATCCCGCCAGCACGCGCACGTCGTCGAGCACGCGCCACACCTCGTCGAACGGCACGTCCAAGGCGGTGTCCACCTGCACCGCGATCGTCGGGTCTCCCTCGGGGAGCACGATCTCCACGTTCCTGTCGGCTTCGCCCGAAGGTTCCGCGCGTTCCTCGACGACCGTCGCCGACTGTCCGCCGGAGCGGCCGACCAACGCCCGCCGGGCGCAGTTGCCCGGTTCGGGGATTCCCTCCGGGTGCGCGGCGCGCGTTTGGGAGACGGCGGTCAGGATGTTCCGGTATCCGGTGCAGCGGCAGATCACGCCGGACAGCTCCGCGGGGAGCTCCTCGTCGGTGACCTCGGGCTTGTTGCTGAGCAGGTCGTAGGAGCTGAGCAGGAAGCCCGGGGTGCAGAAACCGCATTGCAGGGCGTGGTTCCGGCCGAAGGACTCCTGCAGCGGGTGCAGGTCGTCCGGGCGCCCGAGCCCCTCGACGGTGACGACCTCAGCGCCGTCGAGCTGGCAGGCGAACAGCAGGCACGCGCGGGCGGCTTCGCCGTCGACCAGCACGGTGCACATCCCGCAGACCCCGTGCTCGCATCCGACGTGGGTCCCGGTCAGTCCCAGGTGGTCGCGCAGCGCGTCCGCCAGCGTGACGCGGGCGGGGAGGTTCAGCACCGCGGGTGTGCCGTTGACGGTGAACCTCACCTCGACGGTCTCGCCGGCTTCTGCGCAGACCGGTCGAAGGCCCTCCTGCACGGGTTCTTCAGTGCTCGTCATGATTCCACCTCCGCTGTGCCGCGCACCGCGCGGCGGTGCGCCTTGGCCAATTCCCGGGCCGCCAGCGCGCGCAGGAGGCGCCGCCGGTAGCCGTTCGACGCGTGCACGTCGCCGTCGGTGTCGACGACCTCGCGCACCACGTCGTCGAGCGCACCGGCCAGCTCGGTTTGGTCTCCACCTGTCGTGCGGACCAGGCTGGTCAGGTCACGGGTGACGGGCCGGTCGGAGACGCCGAAGGCCGTCATCGTCGCGGCGGACACGCCGCCGGCGTAGTCGACGCGGACGTGCGCTGCCACTCCGGCCAACGCGAAGTCGCCGTGCCTGCGCGCGATCTCCGCGAATCCGAAGCCCTCGCGCGGCCCGGCCACGGGGAAGGAGACCGCGGACAGGACGTCCTCCGGGCGCAGTGCGGTCGTCATCGCCCCGTCGAAGAACTCACGGGCTCGAACGGCGCGTTCGCCTTCGGGACCCGTCAGCGTCAGCTCCGCGTCCAGGCAGCTGGCGACCGCCGGGAGCTCGGCAGCCGGATCGGCGTGCGCCAGGCTTCCGCAGACCGTGCCGCGGCTGCGCAGTTCGCGGTGCCCGACCCAGGGCAGCGCGAGCCGCAGCAGCGGCACCCGAGCGGACTCGGGCGCGTGCTCCACGCGACGCTGCCGGACGGTGGCGCCGACCTCCAGCCGGTCGCCGACCGTCCGCAGCGCGTCGAGCCCGGTGACCGCGTTGATGTCCACCAGGGTGGTCGGCCGCGCCAGCCGCATGGCCAGCACCGGCACCAGGGATTGCCCGCCGGCGATGACCTTGCCGCCTCCGTCGGCGTCGACGAGTTCGGCAACGGCGTCTGACAACGCCGCGGGGCGTGCGTACGCGAAAGGTGCGGCCTTCATCTAGATCCTCACCGCCCCTGGAACTTCGGGGCGCGCTTCTCGTTGAACGCGGCCACGCCTTCGGCGAAGTCCTTGCTGGAGCGCAGCATCGCGTAGGCCTTGCGCTCCAGCTCGATCCCGCTGTACAGCGGGGCGTCGACGCCGCGGTCGAGGACCTCCTTGGCGGTGCGCGCGGCGAGCGGGGAGAACCCGACCAGCTTGGTCACGAGCTTCTCCACCTTGTCGTCGAGCTCCGCTCGATCGGCGGCCAGGTCAGCGACCAGTCCCCAGTCCTTGGCGTCGGCGGCGTTGATCCGGGACGCGGTCAGCACGTGGTACTTGGCGCGGGAGAGCCCGATCAGCCGGGCGAGGCGTTGCGTTCCGCCGGAGCCCGGGATCATGCCGAGGTTCATCTCGGGCAGCGCGAACTGGCTGCGCTCGGTCGCCACGCGGATGTCCGAGGACAGCGCGAGTTCGAACCCGACGCCGAAGCAGTAGCCGTCGACGGCGGTGATGACGACCTTGGAGCTGCGGGAGGGCGCGGTCACGTTGTGGCCGAGGTCGGTGAAGTCGATCGGGTCGACCTCCATGAAGCCGGCGATGTCGCCGCCCGAGGAGAAGTGCTCGCCCTCGCCTCGGATGACCACGACCTGGATGTCGTCGTCGGCGTCGATCTCGGCGAACCGGTCGGCCATGACCTGCCGGGTCTCCCAGGTGATGATGTTGAACTTGCCGTGGTCAAGCGTCAGGTACGCGACCCGGCCGTCGTGGCCGCGGGTCAGCTTGATCTCGCCTCCGGTGAGGGCCATGTCGTCAGTTCTCCCCTTCTGTTCCTTCGAGCACCGCGGCATCCGTTGTCGCCGCGGTGAGCAGGCGGTGGATCACGTCGCCGTGGATCGGCAACGTGGTGATGTCGGCGCCGGACGGCGCGAGCGCGTCGGCGACCGCGTTGGCGATGGCCACGGGCAGGCTCATGCAGCTGCCTTCGCCGCAGCCCTTGGCGCCGAGGCGGGTCAGCGGCGAGGGCGTTTCCAGGTGGTCGCTGCGCAGCTCGTAGCCGACCTCCGCTGTGGTCGGGCACAGGTAGTCCATGAACGTCGCGGAGGTGGGCTGGCCGTTGTCGGAGTAGCGCATCTCCTCGTACATCGCGCCGCCGATGGCGTGCGCCAGGGCGCCGTGGACCTGTCCCTCCAGCAGCACCGGGTTCAGGATGGTGCCCGCGTCGTGCACTGTGGACACCAGCTCCAGGGTGAGCTCGTAGGTCTGCGGGTCGATCCGGCAGACCACGAGCTCGGCGACGAAGCCGTAGCACAGGCTGGAGTTGATCTGGTCGTCCCGGCTGGCGGCCTTGGCCTGCGGCGGCGTGAAGGCCGCCTCCTCGTACAACCGAGCCGAGGTGCCGTCCGGCAATGAACCGGGATCCCAGTGCACCACGCCCGCGGCGTGGCGGAACTCCACCGCTCTGGAGTGGTCCTCGCGGTGCCGGATCCGCCCATCGGCGAGTTCGAGTTCCTCCGGATCCAGTGCCAGCATCGACCCGGCCGCCGTCCGCATCGTGCGGGCGAGCCGGTCGCAGGCCTCGACCAGCGCGCTGGTCAGCAGCGGCGCGAACCTCGACGAGTAGCTGCCGGAGCTGATCGTCCACGGAGTGGTGGCCGTGTCCATCTCCACCACTGGCCGGACCTTCTCGAGCGGCAGTCCGAGCCTGTCGGCCACGACCTGCTGCGCGACCGTGGCGTGCCCCTGGCCTTGCGGGACGGTGCCCAGCAGGACCGAGACGACCCCGTTGACGTCGACGCTGACCCGAACGTGCTCGGTGGAACCCGACTTCCCGCGCCCCGGTGGGCGTTCTTCGGCCGGAGTGGCCAGTCCCACGTACCCGATGTTGGTCGCCGACGGGTCGACGATGGTGGCCAGCCCGATGCCGAAGTACTCACCGCGCTCCCGCGCCTCCCGCTGGCGCTGCCGAAGAGCCGGGTAGTCGGCGTTCTTCAACGCCATGTCCAAGGCCTGCGGGTAGTCACCCGAGTCGTAGATGCCGCCGGTCGCCGTCTGGTACGGGAACGCGTCGGCTTGCACCAGGTTGCGCTGGCGGATCTCGGCGGCGTCGACCCCGCAGGTCGCGGCGATCTTGTCCATCAGCCGCTCCAGCCCGAAGTAGAGCTGCTGGCCGCCGAAACCGCGGTTGAGCCCGGTCGGCGTCTTGTTGGTCACCACCGCGCGCGAGCGGATCTGCACGGCTTCGACGTCGTAGGCGCCGGTGAGGTTGCCGAAGCAGCGGTAGAGCGTGCTCGGTTCCGGCGGGCGCAGGTAGGCGCCGACGTTGTCGACGAGATCCGCCCGCAGCGCCTGGACCTTGCCCTCGGCGCTGACCGCCGCTTCGAAGCGCATCGCCCGGTCCGAACCCGCCGAGCTGGCCAGCAGGTGTTCGCTGCGGTCCTCGGTCCAGCGCACGGGCCGTCCGGCGTGCTTGCTGGCCAGCGCCATCAGCACCACGTAGGGGTAGATCCCGGCCTTGATGCCGAAGCTGCCGCCGTTGTCGGCGGGGATCATCAGCCGCACCCGCGAGGTCGGGACGCCCAGCGCTCCCGCGATCACCGGGACCATCGAGAACGGGCCGTGGAAGTTCGCCCAGGCCGCGATCGCCGGACCGTCCACCTCGTCCTGCCATTCGGCGATCACCGAGTAGCACTCCATCGGTGTCGACGAATAGCGCGGGAACCGGTACTCGCCGCTGACGACGTGATCGGCTGCGGCGAAGAGCTCGTCCACGGGACCGAAGTGGAACGTGCGGTCGGTGGCGACGTTGCCATCGGCGTCCTCGTGAAGCCGCGGCGCCTCGGGGCGCAACGCGGCCTCGACGTCGACCACCGGCGGCAGCGGTTCGTAGTCCACCGCGACCAGCTCGGCGGCGTCCTCGGCTGCGTAGCGGTCGGCCGCGACCACGACCGCCACGGGTTCGCCGACGAAGCGCGCCCGATCGGTCGCCGTCGGGTAGTACGGCATGGGCGTCTTCAGCGACAGCGGGAACGGGTTCAGCGCTTCGAGGACCTCGCCGGGTCCGATGACCGCCGCCACGCCGGGGTGCGCGCGAGCTCGGGTGAGGTCGACGCCGCGGATGCGGGCGTGCGGGTGCGGGCTGCGCACGATCGCCGCGGTCAACGTGCCGGGCAGCGGATCGAGGTCGTCGAGGAACCGGCCGCGCCCGGTCAGCAGGGCCGGGTCCTCGATGCGTGCCGTGGTGCGTGCAGGGGTCATCGAGGTGCTCACTTTCGCGATCCGATCGAAGCAGCGGACAGCTCTGCCAGCGGGTTGAACCGGCCACCGGCGAGTTCGCGGCGCAGGATCTTGCCCACCGCCGACTTGGGGACCTCGGCGACCGCGACCACCTTCTTGGGCCGCTTGAGCGGCGGCAGCCCGGAGCCGGAACGGATGTAGGCGCTCAGCGAGGCGGCGGCGTCCTGCGGGGTCAGTCCCGCGGCGGGGACGAAGAACGCGGTGACGGCCTGCCCCCAACGGTCGTCCGGCATCCCGACGACCACGACGTCGGCGACCTCCGGGCAGCGGATCAGCGCGTCCTCGATCTCGTCGGGGTAGATGTTCTCTCCACCCGAATTGATCATGTCGTCGACCCGTCCGGACACCCACAGGTCGCCGTCCTCGTCCGCGACGGCGAGATCGCCGGGGAAGTACCAGCCGCCGCGGATGGACTTCGCGTCGGCGTCGGGCCGGTTCCAGTACCCGGCGAACGCTTCCGGCGACTCCATCGAGATCGCGATCTGCCCCTGCTCGCCGGCACCGACCAGCGCGTCCGGCGTGGCCTGCGGGTGCGGGTCGACGAGGCGAACCCGCGTGAACACGCCGGGGCGTCCGGCGCATCCCGGTTTGGCCGCGACGTCCGGCCCGATGGTGAAGGTGTAGATCTCGGTGCTTCCGAAGTGGTTGACGAACACCTCGGGTTCGAGCGCGTCGACGAGCGACTCCGCCAGCGCGGGCGTCATCGCGGCCCCGGCGTAGGCGAGCTTGCGGACCCCGGTCTCCCCCAGCCGGCCCGTGCCCAGCAGGCTCCAGTAGATCGTGGGCACCAGGTACAGCGCGGAGACCCGCTCGCGGGTGATCAGCTCCAGCGATTCCTCGGCGTCGAAGCGGACCTGCGGGACCCAGGTCCCGGCGCTGACCACGCTGGAGAGCAGGGTGCGCAGGCCCATCGTGTGGAACATGGGCATCACACCGAGGGTCGTCTCGAAGGGAGCCGACCGGCTCTGGTGCAGGTGCGCGACGGCGGCGTGGAACTCCGCCCGGTGCGTGCGCGGAACGCCCTTCGGCCTCCCGGTGGTGCCGGAGGTGTAGAGCATGACGCTCGTGTCGGAATCGCGGACCTGCACGTCGATCGCGCTCTCGGTCTGATCGGCGGCGAGTTCCAGCAGCGCTGCGACACCGGCCGGAGCGCCTTCACCGACGTGCGCGTGCGGCACGGGCTCGGTGAGTCGCAGCGCCGCGCTCGCGGTCTCGACCGTGGACTCATCGGTGACCAGCAACTTCGGTGCCGCATCGGACAAGCAGTAGGCGAGCTCGTCAGCACCGAAGCGGAACGACAGCGGAACCGAGACGGCTCCGAGCTTCTGCGCGGCCAGGTGCAGCGAGGCCATCGGTTCGCCACCGGCGAGCAGGAACACGACCCTGTCGCCGTGCCCGACCCCGAGCTCGGCCAAGGCCCGAGCCAGCTGGTTGGTGCGGGCGTCCCACTCCGCGTAGGTCATCGAGAGCTCGCCGCCAACCGCACGTCTGGCGGGGTACCGCTCGGCGGTCCAGCTCAGCACTGTCCCGAGATCCATTCTCAGTCCTCTCGCAGCATCAGCGATGCGAAACAAGTCCGAAGCCGATCATCCGTTTCACATCGTCTGAAACAGATGATTGGGAACGTACGGTAGGGTTTGGAGCGTGTCAACGGTTCGGCTTTCCACGACCTCGTACGTCGTGCTGGGGATGATCGCCATGCGCGGGCCTTCGACCTCGTACGACCTCAAACGGGCCATCGGCCACTCGGTGGGCTACTTCTGGCACTTCCCGCACGCCCAGCTCTACTCCGAGCCCAAGCGGCTCGAACAGCTGGGACTGCTCGAAGTCGAGGAGGAGGACGACGGCCGTCGCCGCCGCACCTACACGATCACCGACACCGGTCTCTCGGCTCTCCGCTCATGGCTGGCCGAGCCCACCGACCAGCACTACGAGCTGCGCGACATCGCCGAGATCAAGCTCTTCTTCAACGAGCTCGCCGAGCCCGACGACATCAAGCGGCTGGCGCAGGACCAGATCAAGCAGCACCAGGACCGCATCGCCGAGTACGAGCAGATGCAGGAGCGCTTCGGCCACGAGTCGGCCATCTCCCGACGCATGGTCACGCTCGGTCTCGGCCTGGAGATGGAGCACGCGGCCCTGCGGTTCTGGACCTCGCTGGCAGAACGCGCCGAGCGAGGCGAGTTCGAGGCTTAGCTCCGAGCGGGCCGATCGGCCGCTGCGTCCGCGAGCAGTTCCAGGAACAGAGCGGCAGGCGGTGACAGCGGGGTCCTGGCGCGGTGAACGATGCCCAGTTCCCGGGCAGCGCCCTCGTCGTCGATCGGGATCGTGACGGGATAGCCCGCGCCGGCGAGTTCCGGCAGCAACGAGACGCCCAGACCGCTGGCCACCATGCCCTGCAGCACCGACAGCTGGGTGGTCTCCACCGTCACCGTCGGCTCGAACCCGGCTCGGTTGCAGATCTGCTCCAGCAGCTCCCGCAGCCCGTAGTCCCGTTGCATGGCGACGAACTTCTCGGACTTCAACTCGACCAGCGCTATTTCACTCCGGTCGGCCAGCGGATGCTCCGGCGGGACCAGAGCGACGATCGGTTCGCGCACGATCGACCGGCCCACGAGTCCGGGCCGCGCCCAGGGCGCCCGGATCACCGCGAGGTCCAATCGCCCGTCCTCCACCATCCGCTCGAACTCGGCGGAGACGTTGTGCTCGGTGAGCCGGACCTCGACCTCCGGGTACTCGCGGCGGAAGTCCGCGAGCACTCCCGGCAGCAGCCCGGCGCCGACGCTGGGCAACACGCCGATCGACACCCGCCCGCCTTGCAGGCTGCGCACGGCGGCGGCGCCCGCCCGCGCCCGGTCGAGGTGCGCCAACGCCTGCTGGACGTGGGCGACGAACTCCTCACCGGCCGCGGTGAGCACCACCCTGCGGCCCAGCCGGTCGAAGAGGGCGACGCCGAGCTCCTTCTCGAGCTTGCGGATCTGCACCGACAACGACGGCTGGGCCAGGAAGAGGTCCTCGGCCGCTCGGCTGAAGCTCCCGGCGCGCGCGACCGCGAGCACGTAGCGCAGTTGGTGGAGCTCCATGCCGACATCATGCGCGAACGGACCGCCGATCGGTAGCCGACGGCGCGCTCCGCTCTCCGGACCACCGGGTCGCGTGCGGGTGCGGCAACGACAGGGCGTCCAGCGCGCGAGCGACCGTGTGGGTGACCATCTCGTCGATCGACGACGGCTGGGCGTAGAACGCCGGCACCGGCGGCATCAGCACCGCGCCCGCCTCCGCGGCCTGGGCCATCAGCCGGATGTGCCCGGCGTGCAACGGTGTCTCGCGCAACATCAGCACGAGGGGCCTGCGCTCCTTCAACGTCACATCAGCGGCGCGCACCAGCAGGTTGTCGTCGAAGCTGTTGGCGATCGCCGACAGCGTCTTGATGCTGCACGGTGCGACGAGCATGCCGTCGGCCGGGAACGAGCCGCTCGCGATCGCCGCACCCAGGTCGTGCTCCGAGTGCGTCACCGACGCCCGCTCCCGCACGTCCGCGGCCGTCCAGGAGGTCTCCTGCGCCAGAGTCGCCCGTGCGGCGCGGGTGACCACCAGGTGCGTCTCGACGCCCAGTTGTGCCAGCAGCTCCAGCGCGCGGACCCCGTAGATGACACCGGAAGCACCGGTGATGCCGACGATGATGCGAGGTGGGAACTCGTCGGGGCGCATCACACGAACACCCCTCCGCCGTCCACCACGATCGTCTGCCCGGTCACGAAACCGCTGCCGTCCCCGCACAACCACACCACCGCGCCGACCAGGTCCTCGGGATCCATGGAACGCGGCACGGAACGCGTGGACTTCATGCGCTCCAAGTAGTTCGCATCGTTGATGTCGCGAGTGGCCGCGTCGTCGACCAAGCCGGGCGAGACGGCGTTCACCGCGATGCCCTCCGGTCCCAGCTCGCGCGCCGCGGCCCTGGTCAAGCCCTCGACCGCCGCCTTGGAGGCCACGTAGTGCGCGAAACCGGCCGCCCCGGTCCGGGACACGACGGAGGCGATGTTGACGATCCGCCCGCCACCGCGCTCCCGCATGGCGGGGACAGCCGCGCGGATCGACTGCCAGCAGCCGCGAACGTTGACCCGCAGCACGAGGTCCCACTCGTCGTTGGTCAGCTCGGTGAGCGTCCTCTTCGGCCCCAGCGTCCGGTAGATCGCCGCGTTGTTGACCAGGCAGTCCAGGCCGCCGAACCGGTCACCGGCCAGGTCCACGACGCGCTGCAGGTCTTCGTCCGAGGTGATGTCGCAACCGGCGAAGACCGCTCGACCCGCACCTTGCGCCGTGGCCTTGTCCGCGATCTCCCGACCGGCTTCGGAGAAGCCGTCCAAGTCGGTGGCGACCACGTTCGCGCCCCGCCCGGTCAACGCCATGGTGTAAGCAACACCGATATCCCCGGTCGCACCCGTGAGCAGCACGACCTTTCCGGCCAGGTCAGCACCCATTGCCGCACCCCTATCCATCCGTCCGGGCCCGCCAGGCGCTGGTGCCTCGCGGACGCCCTGTCCTCCACTGAGTCAAAGTCCTCGTGCGGGGTGCCGACAATGAGCGATGCCCTACTCCGACCATAGGCAATCCGTATGGGAGGCCCGGGGAACGAGGACGTGGCCGATGAACCCGGGCTTTTCCAGGCACGATGAAGCAGGTTCGATGGCCACCCTCTGGGCCGCTACGAATCAGCCTTCGGGTTGAGCGCCACGTCCAGCCTCAGCCTAGAAATCCTAATAGGACTCATTGGCCTGCTGACACCGCTCGCCCTCAAGAACTCGGAGCCATGCCCGCAGTTCGCGACTGGATGAACGCCCACAGCTGGCTGGTCACAGCATCGTCTGCGGCATCTTCATCACCCTCCGTTCGGGCACTCCTCCTGGAATCGCTCGGCCCGCCGCAGCGGTCATCAAGGACTCAGCTCGGTCACGACCTCGGCGGGTCGAATGCGCCAGGACTGGACGACCGGCCGGGTGGACACGCCGGCTCGTACGTGACCGCGATCAAGTTGTCCGAGACGGCGACACGACCTGGTCTTCTGCGCAATCTGCTCGGTCTCGGCGGGCCATGTTCGCAGTTGTTGTGCGGTCTGCGCAAAACGCTTCCGACGTCAAAATCGCTGCGCACCAAGGACATAGCCCGCACTGAATCATTTCAGGCCGGGAAGAGGTTGACTCTCCTGAGGGCGACCCACATCATGAGCTGCGCGTCACATCGTGGATGTGGCTCTCGTCCAACCCCCAGGGTTCCTGGCCAAAGGAGGCAAATGGAGCCGCAGGTCCTGTCCATCATCGTGCTGGTACTGATGTTCGCGGTTGGTACGGCGCTGCCGATCAACATGGGAGTACTGGCATTCGTCGCCGCATTCATCCTCGGAACCTTGTCCTTGGGGATGACCACGGACCAGATCATCGCAGGATTTCCGAGTGATCTCTTTCTGACCTTGGTCGGTATCACCTACCTCTTCGGAATCGCTCAGATCAACGGAACGATTGATCTGCTCGTGCAGTGGGCCGTGCGGCTCGTAGGCGGCCGGGTCAGGCTGATTCCCTGGGTCTTCTTCGTCGTATCGGCGCTGCTGACGTCGATCGGCGCCCTGTTCGCCGTCGCCATCGTCGCGCCATTGGCGATGCGCTGCGCAGCACGCCACTCGGTCAATCGGCTGCTGATGGGGATGTTCGTCGTACATGGTGCCCTTGGCGGCGCATTCGCACCGACGAGCGTGTACGGCGGATTCGTGAACGGTGTCATGGCCGACCGCGGCCTGCCCAGCAGCCCGATGACCGTGTTCCTCGTTCCCCTGGTCTTCAACCTCGCCATCGGTCTCATCTGGTTCGTCCTCTTCGGGAAGCGAGCCGCACCCGATCAGCCAACCGCAGCTGATGAGGCATGGCAGAACGACCCGGGTACAGGCGTCGGACCCACGAGTCCATTCGGCCCGACGACCGCGGATCAACCAGGTTCCGACAGCGAGGTGGAACCGCGCAGCTCCGGAAACGTGCAGACTCTCGCGCCTGCCGCCGAGACAGCCCCCACCCCGCGGATCACCACTGGGCAATCGCTGACCATCGTCGGAATTCTCGTGCTCGCGGCCGGAACCGTGATCTTCCAGCTCGACGTCGGATTCCTGTCCATGGCCATCGCCGCGGTCCTCGCGATCGCCTCGCCCAAGGCGCAGCGCGGAGCGGTGGACAAGATCAGCTGGTCGACGGTGCTGTTGATCGGCGGGGTGCTCACCTACGTGAGCGTCATGCAGGAGGCCGGTGCGATCGACTACGCCAGCTCTGCCGTGACGGGACTGGGAATGCCGCTGCTCGCCGGTCTGCTGCTCTGCTACGTCGGTGGCATCAGTTCGGCTTTCGCGTCGTCGGTGGGGATTCTCGGAGCACTCATCCCGCTTTCGGTTCCTTTCCTGCAACAAGGGATGATCAGCCCCACGGGAATGGTCGCCGCGCTTGCCGTCGCAGCCACCGTCGTTGATGTCAGCCCCTTTTCGACGAACGGCGCACTGGTGCTGGCCAACGCCGAGGTCGAGAACCGGGAACGGTTCTACCGCCAGATGCTGGCCTACAGCGGAATCGTGGTCGCACTCGGTCCGTTGCTCGCCTGGCTGGTGGTGGTCCTCCCGGGGTGGCTGTGATCGCCGAACGATCGTGACGGATCGGGTGCGGTGTTGGTACCGCACCCGACCGCGGAGCGGCGGGAATCACGAATCTGGACTGGCGCTCGATACGTCCAGGCGTCGTTGTTCTTGTTGTAGGCCGGGTATCCGGATTCGGGAACCTTGAGGATCTCTGCGGCAGCGAAGTCAGCAAATGACCGACAGAGACGAGCAAAGGTTCGTGCTGCCGTCGCAGCATCATCGACTACGAGCATCCGGACGTCGCCGAGCGTATCCGGCGCACCCGGCGACCCGCCACGATGAACCCGGACGGCGGAGCCAGGCTGCTCGAGCTCGTGTGAAACACGTTCGAGCAGCATTCACATTTCGGCACTCGTGGTACGAGATCTTCGACAACGGCGCCACTTTCGTCGTAGCGGACATGCGCACCGGGCCCATGAGTGGAAGTCTGGCCATGACCTGCTCGACGGTTTCTCGACCGGCCACGAAGGGCCCGCTGAACGGGGCCCTCCCAGTCCGATGCTGCTCACCCGGTACCCCCGAACAGTGATGTGCGGGGCCGAGTGCGCACCACGAGGTTGGTCGGAGAAGCCGATCCTCAAGAGGAGCAACGATGAAGTCCATTCCCCTGTGGCTGGCCGTTCCGGTGACCGTCGCCGTCGCCCTGCCCTTCGGCCTGTGGCTGGGCACGTGGTCGCTGCCGTTGTGGCTGGCGTTCATCGTGTGGGCCGAGTACTTCGCCCTGGGCGGGAAACCGACGGTGCTCCGCACCGTGGTCCCGTCATTCCTGAGCGGCGTCGTCAGCGCGGCGATCGCGCTGATCTTCTCGCTGCTCGTCGGAACGGTCGTGGGCGACGCCGCGATCGTCGCGAGCGGCGACGTGGCGTGGTTGATCGGCCTACCGGTGGCCCTCATCCCGCTCATCTACGTGATGCAGTACCTGCCGTTCGCCCAGGACACCGGAACCCTCCCCTTCTTCAACGGCCTGTCCATGGGCCTGGCCACGTACTTCATCGGGATCTACACGAACTTCGGGGGCCTGTCGCTGCCCGCCGACAGCGTGCTGCTCCCGCTGATCACCTCGGTGCCCGCGGTGCTGGGCGGGATGCTCGGCGCCTTCCTCGGGTGGTTCAACGTCGCCATCATGACGCCGTTCGGCCGCCGCGCACCCCAGCCGGCCGAATCGGTCGTCGACGCCTGACTTCCACACACGCCCGCCGTCGACGTGTTCAGATGATGTGCGCCCCGGCTGCGAGCACCCACAGCCCGTACACGAGCAAGAAGGCCACCAGAGCCGACATGGCCGTCCGATATCGCCTGCGGGCGGCCCCGGTGCTGTAGTCGGCCGTGACCGACCACATGCCGAGCGCGACGTGCGCCAGCACGGCGACCAGCATGATCCCGTCCCAGGCGATCCAGAAGGCGGTGGCCCACCGGCCGTCGATGAACTGCGAGTTCGTGTCGGCGACGTCCGTGGTCACGTGGGTCGCGGCGAAATGCCCGAGGACGAGCACCGAGAGCATCACGCCGGACAGCCGGAGCAGGATGTACGCGGTCCGGCGCCGACGGATTCGGGAGCGGGCCGGTACGACTCCTGCGTCACTCATCCCATGAGAAGTGGTCATGCGAACACCGGCTTCATGATGTAGTAGGAACCCACGACGCCGAGCACGACGGTCGCGGTCAGCACTCCGTGGAGAAGACGTGTCGATGCCGTCAACCCGAGGTCGCGAACGTCCACCACCACGAGGCGCAGTCCGTTGAACGTGTGGAACAGCAGACCGAACAGCAGACCGACCTCGATCACGCGCATCATCGCCGTGCCGTAGAGGCCGTGGACGTCGTCGTAGACGATCGGATCCCAGACGAACAAGCTGACGTCGATGACGTGCAGGCAGAGGAATCCGAGGACGCCGACTCCGGTGATGCGGTGGAGGTAGAACGCCCAACGCTGAAGTTCGGCACGTTCCCGGCCCGGGCGGGCGAGCCGCAACAGCATCGAGCCCGTCGGGAAGTCACCGCCGTCGTAGAACCGGGCGCTTCGGACGACGACCGCGGTGAACGCGACGATCGCCAGGAAGACCGCTGCGAATCCGAGTGTGAAGAGGAACTGCGGGAGGCTCATCCGTTCTCACCACCGAGGAAACCGTCGGGCGGCGGTGCGTGGGTGAACTCCACGGGTCTGATCTCCGAGCGGATGTCGCAGTGCAACCCATCGCCGGTGTCGGCCCACTGGACGATGTAATCCAGCGAGCCGCTCATGCCCGCGTGATCCGACCGCGCATGTGCCCCACGGCTTTCCGTTCGCCACGCCGCCGCATGCGCCATCGCCCTGGCGACCGTGATCTGGTTGGCGAGGTCCATCGACTCCTGCCAGGCGAAGTTGACGGCGGGCGGGCCCGCGGCCGCCAGGGTCCCGACCTCCTCGGCCAGCAGATCGAGCTCCTTCGCAGCGCGCGCGAGACCGGCGCCGTCGCGGACCACACCGACGTCGGTCCACATGAGTTCCTTGAGCCGGCCGGTGACCTCGAACGGCGATGCGCCCTCCGAGCGGAACAGCGGCGCGAAGGCACGGCCCAACGACTCCTCCACCTGAGCCGGGTCCGGCTCGGCGTGGCTCAGGGTCGGCGCGAGTGCGGCCGCCGTGTCGCCGGCGCGCGCGCCGTACACGGTCGATTCGGCGACTCCGTTGCCGCCCAACCGATTCGCACCGTGAACGCCACCGGCGTCCTCACCGGCGACGAGCAGACCATCGAGCGAGGTGCGGCAGTCCTCGTCGATGACGACGCCGCCCATGTGGAAGTGCGCGGTAGGTGAGACCGTCACCGGTCCCGTCGCCAGGTCTTGGCCGATCTGCCGGGTGCGGGCGACCATGCCCGGGAAGCGGCGCTCGACCTCCTCCTTGCCGAGGTGCGAGATGTCGATGAGCACGCCGCCTTCAGGAGTTCCCCGTCCCGCGCTGATCTCGAGGTATCCCGACCTGGCCACCACGTCTCGGGTGGATCGCTCGAGGCGTTCCGGATCGTAGCGCTCCATGTAGCGTTCGCCTTCGGCGTTGCGCAGGATCGCGCCCGCACCGCGGAGTCCTTCCTCGAGGACCGCGCCTGTCATCCGCGCCTCGCCCGCCAGCAAGCCGGTGGGGTGGAACTGGAGCATCTCCATGTCGCGCATGGCGAGTCCTGCGCGCCAGCACATCGCGACGCCGTCACCCGTTTTCTCCCGCGCCGGTGCGGCCACCCGGTACATCGTCGCTGAACCACCGGTGGCCACGACGACGACACGGGCGCGGACCACGATGGGTTTGCCGGTCCGCATGTGCAGCGCGGTCACCCCTGCCAGCCGGCTGTGCTCGTCGTGGATGATGTCCAGCGCCCGGTAGTCCTCGAGTTCCCGTGGACCCAGCCGGAACATCTGATCCCGCAGCCGGCCCATGATCTCGATACCGGTCAGGTCACCGCGGTGGACCGTGCGGTCGAAGGTCTGGCCGGCGAACGCCTTCTGATGGATCCGGCCATCGGCACGCCGGTCGAAGAAGCAGCCGACCCGGGTCTCGAGTTCCTGGATGATCCGCGGGGCGTCGTTGACCAGCGTCCACGCGAGGAGCTGGTCGTTGAGGTACTTGCCGCCGGCGAGCGTGTCGCTGAAGTGCGCGTCGATCGAGTCTCCGGGGTCGAGAACGGCGTTGTAACCGCCCTGGACCATTCGCGTGCACCCGGATCGGCCCACAGCGCCCTTGCTGATGATCGTCACGTCGAGGGACGGATCCGATTCGAGCGCGTGGAGCACGCACATCAGGCCCGCCCCACCGCTTCCGATGACGGCGACATCGGTGGTGAGCCGGTCCGGGACCGGTATATCCTGGCTCATCAGCCGAGCCTCCTCTTCCGGATGCGCCGAATGGCCCGCGCTGGATCAAGCCCCTTGGGGCACGCGGCCGAGCAACCGTAGATGTAGTGGCATCGGTCGACACCGGTGCCGTCGCCACCGACTGCGTCGAGTCGCGCCTCGCTCGCGCTGTCCCGGCTGTCGTCGATGAGGACCAGGGCCCGGTTGAGCGCGGCCGGCCCGATGAAGTCGCGGTGCAGTCCGGCGATCCCGCAGCTGGAGAAGCAGGCGCCGCAGCCGATGCAGTCCAGAGACGGATCGATGTTCCGGCGTTCCGCGGAGTCCGGGGGGATGACCGCCGGTTGGGCGTCCATGCCGACCTCGGCATCGTCGTGGGGCACCAGGTACGGGGTGATCGAGGCCCACGCCTCCCAGAACGGTGTCATGTCGACGACCAGGTCGCGCACCACCGGCAGCCCGGCGAGTGGATCGATCCGCAGTTCGCGGGTGTCCGGGGTGATCTCGGTCTGGCACGCCAGAACCGAGCGGCCGTTCACGCGAACGGTGCACGTGCCGCACATGCCGACTCGGCAGGAGTAGCGGAACCCGATGGTGCGGTCGTCGTTGTGTTGGACGGCGAGCAGCACGTCGAGCACCGACATCGGCTCGATCCGGCGCACCGCGAACGTCGACTGGGCGGCGTCGTCCGAGCGCTTGATCCGGACGGCGATGGTGGCGCCACCGGTCTCTGATCTTCGGGACATGAATTACCGCCCGGTGCGCTCGTCGGCGATGGCGGTGAGCCGGTCGTGGGCGTCGGTGAGCGCGCGGCGCCGGTCAGCCACCCACTGGTCGTGCCCGCGCGCACGAGTACGAGCGCCGCCGATCGCCGCGGTCATGGGAGCGGGTGCCGGTCCCCCGCTGACCGTGTGGCGGGCGACGAAGCTGTCCGGGTCGAGCGCTTCGCGCACCTGCTGCTCCGTGAGCCCCGAGGAGGTGCCGAGGGTGGCCTTGGCGGCCTCGTCGACCAGTTCGAGCTCCACGCCATCAGGCTCGATGCCTCGCTGGGTCGCCAGGAGCACCAGGTGCCCGACGACGCGGTGGGCCGCGCGGTAGTCGTGCTCGGTGTTGCGGTGGATCATGGCGGCCAGCTCCGTCGCCGTGGAGAAGCCGGACCCAGCGCGGAGCCCGCATCGCACCTCGTGGACCTTCAGCGTCTCCAGGGTTCCGCGGAGCAGCCGCAGCGAGACCACCATCTCGTCGCAGACCCGGTAGACCGGCGGGACCATCTCCTCCTCGACGTCCTTGATGTCGCCGAAGTTGGTGTTGTGCAGAGAACCGAACGCCGAGCTCATCTCGCCGACCGCCCGAGCGGCACGGGCGCGGACGTACTCGAACGGGTAGGCGTTCTTCTTCTGCGGCATCATGCTGCTGGAGCCGGAGAACGAGTCGCCGATCTCCACGAGCCGGAACTCGTCGGTGCTCCACGTGTACATGTCCTGGCACAGCCGACTGAGCGTGATCGCCAGGTTCGCGACCGCCGCGCTGGTCTCGAGCGCGTAGTCCCCCGACGCCACGCAGTCGATGGTGTTCTCCCGCACCTCGTCGAAGCCGAGGAGATCGGCCACCACGTCGCGGTCGATCGGGTAGGAGGTCCCGGCGAGCGCTCCGCACCCGAGGGTGCAGGCGTTGGTGGTCCGGTAGGCGTGCTGCACGCGGTCCGCGTCGCGCAGCAACCCGCCGATGATGCCCATCAGGTAGTGGCCCATCGTGGTGGGCTGCGCCGGTTGCATGTGGGTCCACTGCGGCATGACGGTGTCGCGCTCGCGCTCGGCGATCTCCAGCAGGAGCCGGATCAGCGCTCCGAGGTCATCGGCGATCTGCAGGATCCGCGGCCGAAGCGCCATGCGGGTGAGCGGCTCCGGGCGGGTGCGTCCCAGGTTGATCTCGCCGGCCGCGGCAGGCCCGGCGAGCTCGGCGAGCCGGTGCTCGAGGTGCGAGTAGAAGTACTCGTGGTGCGGGTTGAACTCGGCGAAGGCGTCCGCGCCCTCGTCGATCATCTGGTTCAACGCGAGCAGGAGCGAGCGGGTGTTCTCGGGCGTGATGATCCCGGTGTCGCCCAGCATGATCGCCCAGGCCTTGTTGGCCTCGAGGAGGCTTCCGAAGTACTCCCGCATCATGAACCGGAAACTCGGCTCGAGGATCGTCGAGGTGTAGACCTCGCCGGGCGCTTCGGTCAGCCGCTCGCGAGAAATGGTCTGCTCTTCGGTCACTGCACTCTCCCGTCGTTGGGAACGCGAATCCCGCGCCGATTGCGGCACGTGGTCAGACCTCTTGCCAGAGACCTTGATCTCGTCCCGGCGGTGAAGTCAATCGCTAGTGTTCAATCACACAGTCGTCCGAAGTGGCGTCAGCCGGACGCCAGCGTGGAGATCCCGGCCGCCACGACGAGCACGCAGACCAGGTACCGGAACGCCGTCGCGGGCACGTGCGGCGCGAGCCTGGTCCCGGCCCAGTTCCCGATCAGGCACCCCGGGAGCCAGAGGCCGACGAGCTCGAGAGCTCCATCGCTGATGCCACCGCTCAGCACCATCAGGACGATTCCGACCACGTTCGACACGACGAAGTAGAACGCCATGTCGACCACGAGGGAGCGCCGGGCGCCGCCGTCCGACGCGAGCGTGAGCGCGGGCGGCACCCCGTTCAACGAAGTGGTGGTGGCAAAAGCCCCTCCGAGCAGCCCCGCGAGCGCGTAGAACCCGCGATGGAGCTGACCTTGGCGGGGCCGGGAGATCATGAGCAGCGGGGCCGCGACGAGCGCCAGCACTCCGGTGGTCCACCGGAGCACGGATTGATCGACGCGCTCGACGATGAGAAGGCCGATCGCCAGGCCGGGGACGCTCGACAGGGTGAGGACGAGTGCCCTCGACCAGATGATGTGGCTCCACCAGCGAGCGACCACGGTGATCCGGGTGAACAGCGCCAGCAAGAGGTTCACGGCCACCACCTGGGCAGGCGGCAGGCCGATCAGCAGCAGGAGCGGCGAAGCGAGCAGGGCGTAGCCGAAACCGGTCAAGCCGCCGAGCAGCGCCGCCGCCGCGGTGGAGAGCAGTCCGAGCAGGATCAGTGTCACGGTCGTCGCCCTTCGTGCGGCCGGCGGTCGGTTCCGCAGCGACGACGCCCGCCCGCTACTGCTCGGGAAGGCTCGTTGCCGTCTGCTTGCGCGACGTCGCGTGCGCGTTGCGGATGTGCTGACGGGCGGCGCGACGAGCCGCGTTCGCGTTGCCGGCCTTGATCGCCTCGATGATGCGCGCGTGCTCCCTGGTCGACTGCGTGATCCGCCCGGGGACGACCAGAGTGGTCTCCATGCCGGCAGCCATCACGTCGTTCAGCACTCCCAACGTGCGGAGCAGGAAGCGGTTGCCCGCCAGGCGCACGACGGTCAGGTGGAACTGCGCGTCGAGCTTCTGCAACTCGTCCTTGTTGAGATCGTCCCGCTGCGTGGCGGCGAGCAGCTCGTCGAATGCTCGCTGCAGCAGGTCGAGCTTGCCCGCATCGGCGTTCTCCGCCGCCAGCCCGGCCGCAGGCACCTCGAGGATCTCGCGCATCGCGTAGAGCTCGTCGGTGTCGTGGTCGTCCGACATGAGGCCCTGGCTGAGGAGCCTGGTCGTCGCGGGCGGCTCGACGAAGACGCCTTGCCCGTGCCGCACGGTCACCCGCCCGCTGGTCGACAGGGAACGGATCGCCTCCCGCAGCGAAGGCCTGCTCACTCCCAGCAGCTCGGCGAGCTGGCGCTCGGGCGGGAGTTTGTCGCCCGGTTGCAGCTGTTCGGACTGGATGAGAGCTTCGACTTGGCTCGCGATCCTCTCGGAGAGAGAGCCCGGGTCCCGAATCGGCGACCACAAAGCGGCACCCGGACCCTCCCCGTGGTGGAGTTCGGTCATGGCTGGGTCCCCTCATCTGGTATGACCTCTGTCTTCTCCAAAGGTTACCCAACGGTCGCCTTCCTGCCCGACCCCGTCCGCGGAGAACCGACCCACCGGTGGGCGGTCGGCCGGGAACTCCCACGAGAACATCCACCTCGATCCCTCCGGCGAGTTCAGCTGGTCGTCGTCGCGACCGTCCCCGCCGTCGGCGCACCCCCGGCCGTCGGCGAATCGCCCACGAGGTCGAGCGCCTCCATGGACGGCTGGTCGTCGTCTCGCAGCACGCGCCGGGCCCGGTCCAGATCAAGGTCCTTGTCCCACCGGGCGACGACGATGCTGGCGACCGTGTTCCCCACGATGTTGGTCAGCGTGCGCGCCTCGTTCATGAACCGGTCGATGCCGAGGATGAGCGCGAGACCGGCGACGGGAATGACGGCGTGCGCCTCGAGGGTTGCAGCGAGCGTGAACAGGACCGCCCCGGCGACCCCCGCTCCCCCCTTCGACGTGAGCACGAGCAGCAGCAGGAGACCCAGCTGCGAGGCGACGGTCAGGTCGGTGTTGGTCGCCTGCGCGATGAACAGGCTCGCCAGCGTCAGGTAGATCGCGGTGCCGTCCAGGTTGAACGAGTACCCCGCGGGGACCGTGAGCCCGACGGTCGACCGACTGACTCCGAGGTGTTCGAGCTTCCGCATCAGCTGGGGGAGAACGCTCTCGCTGGAAGCGGTGCCGAAGCCGATGAGGAGCTCCTGGCGGATGTAGCGGATCAGCTTGAAGATCGAGAGCCCGCTGATCCGCGTCACGCCGCCGAGAACGACGAAGACGAACACGAGCGCCGTGACGTACATGCACGCGATCAACACGCCCAGCTGCGCGACCGAACCGATGCCGTACGTGGCGATCGTGAACGCCATCGCGCCGAAAGCCCCCACGGGCGCGAAGCGCATGACGATGTTCAGCATGCGGAAGAAGACCTGCCCGATCTTGTCGAACAAGGCCTTGACCGGCTCCACCTTCTCGCCCAGGAGCGTCATCCCGATGCCGAAGAGGATGGCGAAGAACAGAACCTGCAAGATCTCGCCGTCGGCGAAGGCTCCTACCGCCGAATCCGGGACGACATGGCTGATGAACCCGCTCACGGTTCCGATGTCCTCCTTGGCGCTGTACTTCGCCACGGAGTCTCCGTTCAGGCTCGCGGGATCCGCGTTGATGCCCTGGCCGGGCTTCACGACGTTGGCGATCACGAGCCCCAGGGTCAACGCGATCCCCGTCGCGCACTGGAACCAGAGGATCGCCTTCAGCCCGACGCGCCCGACCTTCCGGAGGTTGTTCGCACTGCAGATGCCGAGCACGACCGTGATGAACACGATCGGAGCCACCAGCATCTTGATCATGCTGATGAAGATCTCGCCGAGCGGCTTCAGCACAGTTCCGACCTCGGGGGCGAAGTGCCCGAGAACGATGCCGGCGATGATCGCCAGGAGCACCTGGAAGTAGATCGCCGAAAACAGCGCGCGGACCCTGCCTCTGGGTCGTCGTGACGTCGCGTCTTCCTGCGCGGGGGCATGCATACCGGCTCATCTCCTTTGATGGGTCGCCGTCATGGCAGGCGTCGGTCAGGGTTCGAATGCGGGGGAAGCCAACGGGCTCGCGGAGACGCGCACCATCGCCGCACGGGGTTCAGGGGCGTCCGGGACGACTCGGCAAGGGACCTCCGCGTCGCCGTCGGCCATGGAAGTCGGCCGGACATCGGGCCATTGCGATGCCGGGCGTCGGCTCGCCCGCCCGGCCGGCCGTCGCCGCCCTTTCGACGGCGTGCGCGCTCGTCGGCTCGAAGTTCGGTGGAGCGCACCGGCTTCATCTCATCGGAGCGTCCGCTCTCCTCGAGGGAGCGATCGCAGTTCGGGCGGCCCGCTCTGGGGCAGCCGCCGAGTCCACCCGATCTCACGCGGGCGCCTCGCGTGTCATCACCGTCCTTCCACCGCGCCGGACGGTTCCGGCACGAGACGTTTCTCTCAAATGCGGCAAGAGGATTGAGGTCTGGCCACTGTGGCAGTAGCCAACGTCGATGGCAAGGCTTGTCGGCACTCAATTCGATCCCCTGGTCTGACCACCGCCGCTGGCGGCCCTGACTCGCAGCAGCGTCTGGAGTTTCGCGCAGCGTCCTGACGTGCGGAGTCTCCAGTTGATGGCGAGCAGGCGACCGGTTCGAACCGACTGACCCCTTGTGCGGACCGCGACCGACATCTAGCTTCGTGGTCAGACCTCTTTCCATTGGAGTTGATATGAACAAGCCGAACTCAGAGCCAGGTTTCCTCCTGCACAAGCGCGGCGACATGGTCGGTGTCGCCGCGCGGGACTTGGAGCCGGGACAAGTCGAAGGGTGCTACCTCAGCGGAGAGGAAACGGTGGTCATCGAGCTGAACCACTCGGTTCCGCTCGGCCACAAGCTGGCCCTGACCGACATCCGCGAAGGCGCTGACGTCATCGAGTACGGGCAGCGCGTCGCTCATGCGACAGCACCCATCAGCAAGGGCGACTACGTCCACACCCACAACGTGAGGAGCGCACGGTGGCAGACCAGCGTGGCCTGACCGGATTCCGCCGGGAGAACGGCGCGGTCGGCATTCGGAATCACACGATCATCCTTCCGGTCGACGACCTGTCGAACGCGGCCGCCGAGGCCGTTGCCAAGGTCGTTCCCGGAACCCTCGCCCTGCCGCACGCCTACGGACGGCTCCAATTCGGCCCTGACCTCGATTTGACCTTCCGCACCCTCATCGGGACCGGCGCCAACCCCAACGTCGCCTCCGTCGTCGTGATCGGCATCGAGCCGACCTGGACCGACCGCGTGGTCGAGGGAATCGCCAAGACCGGGAAGAAGGTTCAGGGCTTCTCGATCGAGCGGCACGGCGACCTCCGGACAGTCGAGGCCGCCGCGCGCGTCGCCGCCAAGTTCCTCCAGGACGACTCGGAGCTGCAGCGTCAGCCCGTCGACCGACCCGAGATCATGATGTCGATCAAGTGCGGCGAGTCCGACACGACCAGCGGCCTCGGGTCTTGCCCGACGACCTCGGAGGCCGTCGACCGGTGGATCGACGCCGGGGGCACCGTGCTGTTCGGGGAGACGAGCGAGCTCACCGGCGGCGAGCACCTCATCGCCGAGCGCTGCATCGACGACACCGTGCGCGCGAAGTTCCAGCAGACCTACGACTCGTACATCGAGATGATCGAGCAGACCGGTGCCAACCTCCTGGGCTCCCAGCCGACTCAGGGCAACATCCGCGGTGGTCTGTCGACCATCGAGGAGAAGGCCATGGGCAACCTGGCCAAGACCGGCAGCAAGCAGGTCGTCGGCGTGTTGGAACCGGCCGAGGCCCCTGGGTCGGCTCCAGGGCTGTACTTCATGGACACGTCGTCCGCCGCCGCGGAGTGCGTCACGCTCATGGCAGCTGCCGGGGCGGCGATCCACCTGTTCCCGACCGGGCAGGGCAACGTGATCGGCAACCCGATCGAACCGGTGGTCAAGCTCTCGGCGAACCCGATCACCACCGAGACGATGTCCGAGCACATCGACCTGGACTGCTCCGGTCTGCTCCGGCGGGAGTACGACCTCAGCTCGGCGGGCGACCAGTTGATGGAGGTCATCGACCGCTCCGTCAACGGTCGTCTCACCTGCGCGGAGGTGATGGGCCACCGCGAGTACTCGTTCACGAAGCTGTACCGCAGCGCCTGATTGAGCGAGAAAGGCCGTCCGGGAGCGCGTGATGCGCCCCCGGACGGCCTTTCTCGTTTCCCGGTCGTCGTGTCACTGCCGTTGCGATCACGGGGAAGCACCTGCGGAAATGCCTGCCCTGTGCGGAGTGTCGAACGATGGCCGCCTGCGGACGCCGAAATCCGGCGCGCACCGGGCGAAGGCGTTGCGGGGCAAGGGCCGAGTGCCCCTTGCCCCGCAGCGCCTTCGCTGTCCGTTGCTGTCGAGTGTGAACGAGTGGATCGCTATCTCAGCGAGCTCCCCGATCAGACCGTGCCGGTGACGGTCAGCGCGCCGAGGGCCACGAGCGCGACGAGGACCGTGGACAGCGCGCCGAGGGCCAGGCCACGCCGTCCTGTGCGCAGCAGCGAACCGAGCCGGACCGCGCTGCCCAGCCCGAAGAGGGCGGCGGCGAAGAGCAGGGTGGCGAGGATCTGTGCAGCGGACAGCACGACCACCGGCACGGTGCCGGTGGTGCGCAGCGCCATCATCGCGAGGAACCCGACCACGAAGAGCGGAACGATCGGCGGGCGCTTGCCGGTCGTGATCCCGCGCCGGCGCCGCCCGACGATGCTCACGCCCGCGACCATCGGGGCCAGCAGCACAACCCGGGTGAGCTTGACGACCACCGCCACGGCGACCGCTGCGGCTCCGGCGGGAGAGGCGGCCGCGACCACCTGGGCGACCTCGTGGACGCTCAGCCCGGCCCAGGCTCCGAGGTGTTCGGGGCTCATGCCGAGTGCGGTGCCGATGAGCGGGACGAGCGCGATGGCGGCGCTGCCGTAGAGGGTCACGAGCGTGACGCCCGTGGCGACGTCCTCCTTCTCGGTCTCGGTGACGCTGTCCATCGCAGCGATCGCCGAGGCTCCGCAGATCGAGAACCCCGTCGCGACCATGAGGGCCAGCCCGCGTGAGACGCCGAGGAGCCTGCCGAGCCCCATCGTCCCGAAGAAGGCGAGGAGCACGGTCGCGACGACCGCAATGACGGTTCCGGCTCCGAGTCCGGCGATCTCGGCCAGGGAGAGTTGCAGCCCGAGGACGACCACTCCGGCCCGGAGGGACTTCTTGGTCGTCCACATCAGGCCTTCTCGGGTGATTTCGGGGAGGAACTGTCCTACTAGGACTCCGAGCACGACCGCCACCGTCAACGCGCTGACCGCGACGAGGATCGTGTTCACCCCGAAGGCGATGGCCGTTCCGAGCGCGGCGGCCGCCAGCCCCGGGAGGAGGGCGCGGAGGCGAGTGGCGATGGTCGATGGCGTGGCGAGAGTGGTCATACCACTGACCATTGCTGCAGGCCAGCAGACCGCGGTACCCCTTGATCGGCGGCGTCCTCATAACCAACCGGAATGTGCGCGCTCCGGCGCTTCGACCACCGGCGGTCTCGTGAATCGTTCAGGCGCAGTCAGTTTGGATCACTGACGGATGAGTCCGCAGTGGCGCTCGGAGCTCCTTCCGGGCATGACGATGCCGGGCCAGACCTCGGGGACGGACGGTGCGATCGGTCGACCTACTGCGCCGCCGGTGGCACTGGTGAGCGTCGGGAGCGTTGACCGCGCGGAAATCTCGCTCAGCCGACCGAAGGGCCCTCTTCCGCCTGGCTGTCCTCGCGGAGGCGGTCGAAGGCGGCCTCGCGGGCGCCCTGGATGTGCGCAGCGGCGGCACGACGTGCCGCTTCCGGGTCTCCCGCCAGCACGGCGTCGAGGATGTGGCGGTGGTCTGCGCGGGACTTCTCAAGGCGACCGGGGAGCTGGAGAGTCGTCTCCATGCCTCGGGCCAAGATGTCCTGCAGCACGGTGAGGGTCTGGCTGAGGAAGCGGTTACCGGCGGCCTCGACGATGTTCAGGTGGAAGGCGGCGTCGAGGCTCTGCAGGCGCGGCCAGTCGACGTTCTCCTGCGCGGAAGCCTCGTCGAGGGCGTCGTAGGCGGCCTGCACCTTGGCGAGGCGCTCGGCGTCCTGGTTGGTCGCCGCCCAGACCACGGCCGGGAGCTCCAGGACCTCGCGCATGTCGAAGAGCTCGGCGAGGCTCATCTCCTCGGCGAACACCGCGGCGCGCAACGAGCGCGCCGTCGGCGGCTCCGTCACGAAGACCCCGGCGCCATGCCGGATCTCCACGTACCCCTTCGTCTGCAGCGAGCGCAGCGCCTCGCGGATCGACGGTCGGCTGGCGCCGAGCAAGGTCGCCAGCTCGCGCTCGGGAGGCAGGCGGGCACCCGGGCGAATCTTCTCGGTGGAGATGAGCTGCAGGATCCGGTCCGCGATCAGGTCGGCGACCCGCCCCTGCTGCAGCGGAACCCACATTCCGCTCTCAGCCCCCATGAGGCACTCCCATGCTCTCGCTCTGACGTACTTGCCCAAAAAGAGGTCAGACCAGTTTACTTGAAGCCCTTGTCCCTGCGGGACGCGGCACGCTACCGTCCGAGAGGTAAGACCTCTCACCAAAATGGTGGAGGATGGTCAACGCACGCAGAACTCCTGCTCCCCCGGATCACCAGGCGGGCGACCACCGGATGGAGATCATCGATCGCTCCGGCAACAGCTGGGTGACCTGCGACGAGGGGCATGAACACCGGGAGTTCGCCTTCGTGCCAGAACCCGAGAGGAACCGATGGGCACCACCCTGATCGACGGCCGGTGGAGCGATCCGACCAACCGCCGCGCAGTCACCAACCCGGTCGACGGGTCGGTCGTCGGCCACGTCGGCTACGGCGGCGCAGCCGAGGCGACCGCCGCCGCCGACGCCGCGGCCGCGGCGTTCCCGGACTGGGCCGACACCCCGGGGCGCGCCCGAGCGGACATCCTGCTGCGCGCTGCGGAGCTGATCCGCGAACGCGCACCCGAGATCGGCGCGCTGCTCGCCCGGGAAGCCGGCAAGCGGCTGCCCGAGGCGGTGGGTGAGATCGGCTTCTCCGCGGAGTACTTCCGCTGGTTCGCCGAGGAGGTCCGCCGCCCAGCGGGCGTCGTGCACCCGCACGAGGCCGCCAACCGGCGGCACCTGAGCATCCACCGGCCGGCCGGCGTGGTCGCGAGCCTGACGCCCTGGAACTTCCCCTGCTCGATCCAAGCCCGCAAGCTCGCACCAGCCCTCGCTGCCGGTTGCACAGTGGTCGCGCGGGTGTCGGAGAAGGCGCCCCTCGCCGCGACCGAGATGATCCGCTGCTTGCAGGACGCGGGCTTGCCCGCCGGGGTGATCAACCTGGTGCACGGCCCGGCCTCCGAGATCACCGACGCGTACCTCGCGCATCCGGCCGTGCGCGTCGTGTCCTTCACCGGGTCCACCAGCGTCGGACGCTCGATCATGCAGAAGGCGGGAGAACGGATCGTCCGGCCGCTGCTCGAGCTCGGCGGCAACGCCCCGTTCATCGTCTTCGAGGACGCCGACCTCGACGCCGCGGTCGAGGGCGCGATGCTGGCCAAGTTCCGCAACACCGGCCAGTCCTGCATCGGCGCCAACCGCTTCCTGGTCCACACCGATGTCGAGCACGAGTTCACCACCCGGCTCGCCGCGGCGATCGACGCCATGAGCATCGGCGATGGAACCGCCGACCCGGTGCCCGATCTCGGTCCGTGCATCGACGAGGCCCGCGTCTCTGCCATGCGGGCCCTGGTGGACGAGGCCCTCGCCGCCGGCGCCAAGAAGGTCACCCGCGACTTCGACCTGCCAGGGTCCGCATTCGCCGCTCCGGCGATCCTGACCGATGTGCCCGATCACGTGGGACTCGCCCGCGAGGAGGTTTTCGGGCCGGTGGCCGGGATCTTCCCGTTCCGCACCGAGCAGGAGGCCCTCGATCTGGCCAACGCCACCGAGATGGGCCTGGCCGCGTACTTCTACACCCGCGACCAGGCCCGGGTGTGGCGCGTCGCCGAGCACCTCGACAACGGCATCGTCGGCATCAACAACGCTCTGCCCAGCGTCGCGTTCGCCCCGATGGGCGGGACCAAGCAGTCCGGTCTCGGCCGGGAGGGCGCTGCCACCGGCCTGGAGGAGTTCGAGGAGGTCCGATACCTGTCCCTCGGCGTGTGAGCCCACTGCCCATCGACGAATCCCGCAGGTAGACAAGGAAGTCACCTATGCACGGATCCTCTGCGCCGCCGATCATCCGCTCGGCGGCCGACGTCAACCATCTGATCAACTCCGGCCGCGCGAAGGGCGGCAAGTCCCGGGCCATCACCATCATCGCGCTCGGCGGCATCTTCATCGACGCCTACGACTTCTCCTCCATCGCCTTCGGCCTGCCCGACATCGCGAAGTCCTTCGAGCTCAACCCGATCCAAGAGGGCATCGTCGCTGCGTCGATCATGGTCGGCGCCCTGCTCGGCGCCCTGGTCGGTGGTTACCTCATCGACCGGCTCGGCCGCTACAAGATGTTCATGGCGGACATGGTCTTCTTCGTGGTGGCCGCCATCGCGTGCGCCGTGGCCCCGAACTACGAACTGCTCACGGCGGCCCGGTTCATCATGGGAATCGGCATCGGCATCGACTTCCCCGTCGCCCTCGCCTTCATCGCCGAGTTCAACGCCCTCCGCGGCCGCGGTGGCAAGGTGTCGCTCTGGCAACCCATGTGGTACTTGGCGACCGGCGCGAGCTTCGTCGTCCTGCTGCCGCTGTACTTCTTGATGCCCGACGAGCTGCACTCCGAGATGTGGCGCTGGGCAGTCGGTTTCGGTGCCGTGCCCGCGCTCATCGTGATGCTCGTCCGGCACAGGTACATGGACGAGTCACCGGCATGGGCAGCGGGCCAGGGCGATCTGGACCGGGCCGCGGCAATCCTGAAGAACTCCTACGGCCTCGAAGTCCAAGTCGGCGAACCCGATCCGGGCGCCGCCCCCGCGGCGTCCGCGAAGCCCGCGGCCCTCACCGAGTTCCGGCGCCTGTTCCAAGGCCGCTACCGGGTCCGCACCATCCAGGCCTCCGCCGTGAACGCGTTGCAGTCCGCGCAGTACTACGCCGTCGGCTTCGCCCTGCCCGTGATCATCGCGGGGTTGCTGCAGCAAGGACGACTCACTTCGATCATCGGACCGCTGATCTTCAACCTGCTGTTCGGCGTCGTCGGCGGTTTCGTCGGAGTCCGGCTCAGCGATCGGCTGGGCTCGTGGAAGCTCGCGATGAGCGGCTTCGCGGTGTGCTTCGCGGCCCTCGTCGGACTCGGGAGCCTCGGCCGGGGTTCCGGGCTCGCCCTGCTGGGCATCGGCGGGCTGCTCGGGCTGTTCGTCTTCTTCCACTCCTACGGTCCCGGCGCGCAGGGCATGACGATCTCCACCCTGAGCTACCCGACCTCGCTGCGCGGCGTCGGCAGCGGCTTCGGCCAGGCGATGCTGCGGATCGGCTCGATCATCTCCCTGTTCTTCTTCCCGATCCTGAGCGCGGCGTTGGGCACCGGGGTGTTCTACGTGGTCGCCCTCGCACCACTGCTCGGCATGCTCGTGCTCGCCATCATCCGCTGGGACCCGACTGACGTCGACGTCGACGCGGAGGCTGATGCCGCAGCAGGCACCACGTCCTCCCTCACCGGCCAAGCCGACTCGAACGAACGGAGCACCACATGACGAAGATCGCTTTCGTCGGCGCGGGCAACATGGGCGGCGCCGTCGCGCGCCGCCTCGCCACCGGCGACCACGACGTCCACGTCTTCGACCTGGACCCGAGCGCGGTGGAACGCTGCGTCCGAGCCGGAGCGACCGCGGCGGCGAGCGCCGAAGCAGCGGTCAAGGACGCCGCCGTGGTCATCACCAGCCTCCCGCTCCCCGACCACGTCCGTTCGGTGTGGGCCGACCTCGCTCCCCGGCTGACCGACGGCGCCATCGCGGTCGACGTGTCGACCATCGACCCCGCCACCGCGGACGCGTTGACCGAACCGCTCGACGAAACCGGGCACGCGTTCGTCCACTGCGCGCTCGGGAAGACCCCGGCCGCGGCCGAGGAAGGAGCCATCCCGCTGTTCGTCGGCGGCCCGGCGAAGGCCGTTAAAGCTCTCCGGCCGCTGCTCGACCGCATGGGTGACAAGACCTACGACTTCGGCACTCCGGCCGCGGCCGCCATGTTCAAGCTCGTCTCGAACATGATCGGGATGACCAATGTCGCGGTGCTCGCCGAGGGCTACGCTCTCGCCAGGCGCGCGGGCATCGAACCCGACATGTTCTCCGAGGCCTTGCGGGACACCGGCGCCTTCTCCTTCCAGTCCGACGTGCGGCTGCCCTGGATCGTCGCCGAGGATTACGCACCCCGTTTCGGTGCGGCGCTGGCCGCGAAGGACGTCCGCCTCGCCGTGGATTCCGCGGCCCGCTGGGGCATCCCGACGCCGGTCGCGTCCCAGGGGCTGGCGCAGCTCGTCTCGGCCGTGGCCCACGGCTACGGCAGCGAGGACGTCGTGGCGGTGCACAAGCTCGTGGCACCCGCCGCCGAGACCGAGGAGCGGCCGTGAGCGTCCTGATCACCGAGGACATCTGGGGGGAGCCGCTGCGCGCGCTCGGCGAGCTCTGGCCCGTCGACCGCTCGCCCGACTTGTGGGAGAAGCGCGCAGATCTGCTCTCCGCAGCGCGGGACGTTCAGGCGCTCGTCGTGCGCAACCGCACGCGCGTCGACGCCGAGCTGATCGCCGCCGCGCCGAACCTGCGCATCATCGCGCGCGCCGGTGTCGGACTCGACAACATCGACCTCGCCGCGGCGGATGCCGCGGAGGTGGTCGTGGTCGCACCCCTGGGAGCCAACGCGCGCAGCGTCGCCGAGCACGCGCTCGGCCTCGCGCTGACCCTGGCCCGCAACACCGTCGAGCGCGACCGGGAGACCCGCGCCTGCGGGTGGAACCGGACTCCCGGCCGCGAGCTCCGCGGCGGGACGTGGGGATTGCTCGGCGCAGGCGCCACCGCACGCGAATGCGCCCGCCTGGCGAACGCGATCGGAATGGAGGTGGTGGCCTACGACCCGTACGTCGAGCCCACCTCGCCCGCCCTGGTCGAGGCCGGAATCCGGCTCGCCCCGCTGACCGAGGTCGTCGCGACCTCCGACGTGGTTTCCTGCCACCTGCCTTCGACCCCGGAGACTCAGGGTCTGGTCGGCGAGGACCTGCTCGCCCGGATGCGTCCCCACGCGCTGTTCGTCAACGTCGGGCGCGGCGAGGTCGTCGACGAAGAGGCGCTGGCCGACGCGCTGGAGGCAGGCACGATCGCCGGCGCGGCACTCGATGTCCGCGCCGTCGAACCCCCCACTCGCCGAGGCCGATTGGAAAACCTGCCCACCACGGTCCTGACACCGCACATCGCCGGCATCACCCACGAGAGCCAGCGATTGATCCTGCAGGTCCTCGCGGCCGACATCGACGCCGTGCTCCGCGGCGACGAGGCTTGCGCCAAGGTCGGCGCGGTCCGGAAGGGACGCACGCCATGACGACCGTCCACGACGCCCAGCAGGTCGCCGCCGCGCTGCTGACCGCAGTCGGTGTGCCGGTGCACCGCGCCGAAGTCACCGCGAGGTGCATCGTGCAGGCCGACGTCTGGGGCATCGCCTCGCACGGCCTCATGCGGCTGCCGTACTACCTCGACCGCATCCAGGCCGGCGGCTACCCGGCCCGCGCCCAGCTGCGGACGGTCAGCGAAACCGGCCCGCTCGTCGCCTACGACGGCGGCGGCGGGATCGGCCACTGGCAGCTGTGGGAAGCAGCCCACGAAGCCGTGAAGCGCTGCGAGCCGTTCGGAGTCGCCGCGGTGTCCGTCGCCGACTCCGGGCACTGCGGCGCACTGGGCCTGTACACCGTGCCCGGGATCCAGGCCGGCTACCTCACCCTCGCGTTCTCCAACGGACCCGCGGTGATGCCCCCGTGGGGCGGGAGCACTCCGGTGCTGTCCACCTCACCGATCGCGGCAGGCATCCCCACCCTCCCGAAGCCGGCCATCGTCGACCTGGCCACCAGCGCCGTCGCCCGCGGCAAGATCGCCGCGCTGGCCAAGGCAGACAAGCCCGTGCCCGAGGGCTGGGCCCTCGACGCCGACGGCGTCCCGACCACGGACCCGCAGGCGGCGCTGCACGGCATGCTGTCCCCTCTCGGGGGAGCGAAGGGATTCGCGCTCGCCTTCATGGTCGAAGCGATCGCCGGTGGCCTCGCCGGACCGAACCTCTCCGCCGATGTCCCGGACATGTTCGCCGAGGCCGACGCCCCCAAGCCTCAGCAGATCGGACACGTGCTCATCTGCCTGGACCCGCGGCGCTTCGGCGGGGATCAGGCCGTGGACCGGCTCGCCGCTCTCGCCCGCTCGGTGGGAGAAGCGGGTGGGCGCCTTCCCGGTGCGGGCCGGGTCCTTCCAGACGACGTGCCCCCGCGGCAGAGCCTGGAACTCGCCCGGCAGACCATCGCGGACCTGAAGGCCTGGGGCCATCGACTCGGGATCGACACGTCCCCGCTCACGAGGGACGCGATCAACTGATGCGGCACCGCGCTCCTGAGACGTGCGCGATGTGCGTGGTCCCGTCGGTTTCGCGGGCATGAGCAGGTGCCCTGCGGGGCCGGGTAACCAACCAGCCCCGCAGGGCGCCTGTCGTCAGCGGTTCGCATGTTCCTGCAACACAGAGCTCCTCGGCCGCGGCGCGACGAGGACCGTCAGGGCATGAGTGCGACGAACCGCCAGTCGAGCACCTCGCGAGGCTCCGGGGCGTCGGCGGTGACGCGCGATCGCAGGTGCGCCAATCGGCCCGCGCGCAACGGTTCCAGCCGCTTGACGGTGATCGTGCTGCGCAGCGTGTCGCCCTCGAACACCGGGCCGAGGTGGTCGCAGCTGTGCCAACCGGTCACGGTGGCGATGCCGGTGAGGGCCCGCGTCGCCTGGGCCAGCGCGAGGCCGATGGTGTGGCCGCCGTAGACCAGCCGACGACCGCCTCCGGCCGCTGCGTCGTGGTGCACCTTGGCGACGTTGAGCGTGAGCCGCGCCAGTTCGGGCGCGCTGGAGACGACGTCGCCGCCACCGACCTCGATCACCTGACCTTCGGTCAGCTCGGCCGAACCGGGGCCACGTCCGCGAAGCGGTTCGAGGTCCCACCCGTCCGCCACGGCCGTCAGCGACTCGTCCGACGCCGCCGCACCGACGGCGTCGAGGTCGTCCGCGTGGCCGGTGCGCGCTTCCGGGTCGCGCAGCGGCAGCATGGCGCAGCGCCAGAAGTCCAGCACGGGTCGACCGTTCTGGTCGGCGGTGGTGATGCGCAGCGCCGCGAGCCCGGTGGGCCAGCGGCCTTCGCGCGCCCGGTTCTGGCGCAGAGCAACGACTTCTGCGCGGCTGCGCAGCGTGTCACCCAGGTGCGGCGCGCGGCGGAACACCAGGCCGCGGTAGAACAGGTTGGCCTTCACGTGGTGCGTTGCCGCGGTGGACTGGCCGATCGCCACGTCCCACACCAGCGCGGGAGAGGCGAGAGCGGGCGCGCCCGTCACCGAGGCCGAAAGCCCGTCGTCCAGCGGCAACGCCAGGCGTTCGCCGGTGATGGAGCGGTGCGCGTGCGCCAGCCCCGAGGTGAGCGTCAGTCCGGGAGCGGAGTCGAAGACCTGTCCGACGCTCAGCTCGTCGAAGTGCGGTCCTTCGGCGATCATGCCGCGCCCGCCTTGGCCAGCGTGCGGCGAGCAGCGACGGCGACGGCCTCGTCGATCATCTGCCCATCCAGTTCCACGGCGCCGCTCGCGTCGCGGTGCGCGGTCGCGAGCGCGTCGAGCACTCGGCGGGCGTTCTGGATCTCCCCGTCGTCCGGGGTGAACGCGTTGATGACCGGTGGGACCTGCCGGGGGTGGATGACCCACTTGCCGTCGAAGCCGAGGCTCGCCGCGCACTCGACCTCTGCGGAGAAGTCCTCGCCGGTTCCGACGCCGAGGTGCGGGCCGTCGACCGCGACGATCCCGGCGGCGCGGGCGGCGGCCAGCACGGCGTGCTGCGAGGGCAGCCAGGCGCCCGGGACCGGGTCGCCGCTGCGGCCCAGCGACGCGGCGAGGTCGGCGTAGCCGAGGACCACCGCGCGCAAGCGGTCCGAACCCGCTGCGATCTCGGTGACGCGGGTCAGCCCGGTCGCGGTCTCGATCAACGCCTGCAGTTCCAGCGGTTCGGGTCTCCCCGCCGCCGCTTCGACACCGGTCAGCAACCGATCGGCGAACGCGAGGTCTCCGACCGTCTCGACCTTGGGCAGAACGAGGGAGAACGGAACATTGCGTACGCGTGCGCAGGCCTCGACATCGGCGTGGCACCACGGTGAACCGGGCGGGTTGACCCGAACCGCGAGCGCGACGCCGGGGTCGTCGGCTGTGGCGAGCCACTCCACCACCCGCTCCCTCGCGGCCGCTTTCCCCTGTGGCGGAACGGAATCCTCCAGGTCCAGCACCACCTCGTCAGCGCCGGCGCGAACGGCCTTGTCGATCTTTCCAGGATCGGTTCCCGGCACGGAGAGGCAGCAGCGCCGCGGCCGGAAACCCGTCGTGTTGTCCATGTCCTCGCTCCTCCAGGTCGTCACCGCTCCCGAAATGGCCGAGCGGCTCGCGAGCAGTGGCCGCCTCGCACCGGAAACGCGTTCTCAGCCATGGGTCTTGTACTCGCGCAGCAGTCCACGGCTGATGATCGTCTTCTGGATCTCGCTGGTCCCCTCACCGATGAGCAGGAACGGCGCCTCCCGCATCAACCGCTCGATCTCGTACTCCTTGGAGTAGCCGTAACCGCCGTGGATGCGGAACGCCTCCTGCGTGACCTCCGCGCAGTACTCGCTGGCGAGCAACTTCGCCATGCCCGCCTCGACGTCGTTGCGCTCGCCCGAGTCCTTCAGCCGCGCGGCGTTGACCATCATCAGGTGGGCGGCCTCGACCTTCGTGGCCATCTCCGCGAGCTTGAACGAGATCGCCTGGTGCTGCGCGATCGGCTTCCCGAAGGTTTGCCGCTGCTGGGCGTAGTCGACGGCGAGCTCGAACGCCCGGATCGCGATTCCGCACGCCCGCGCCGAGACGTTCACCCGACCGACCTCGATGCCGTCCATCATGTGCGAGAAGCCCTTGCCCGGCTCGCCACCCAGGACCTGGTCCGCGCCGATCTCGAACCCGTCGAACACGGCCTCGGTCGTGTCGACTCCCTTGTAGCCCATCTTGTCGATCTTGCCCGGGATGGTCAGTCCCGGCGCCACCTCGCCGAACCCCTCGGGCTTCTCCACCAGGAACGTCGTCAAGTTCTGGTGCGCCTTCGCCGCGCCCTCATCGGTCTTCGCCAGCAGCGCGATCAGGTTCGAGGAGCCACCGTTCGTCAGCCACATCTTCGACCCGTCGATGGTGTAGGAGCCGGCGGAGCGCTTGGCCCTGGTCTTGATCGCCGCCACGTCCGACCCCGTGTCGGGCTCCGACATCGAGAACGAGCCCCGCACCTCGCCGGTGGCCATCCTGGGAAGGTGGTGCTGCTTCTGCTCCGGCGTCCCGTGCCGGGAGATCATGTGCGCCACGATGAAGTGCGTGTTGATCACGCCCGAGACGCTCATCCAACCGCGTGCGATCTCCTCCACGACCAGCGCGTAGGTCAGCAGCGATTCGCCCAGTCCCCCGAACTCCTCGGGAATGGTGATCCCGAAGAGCCCCATCTCCTTCATGCCCTCGACGATCTCCGCCGGGTACTCGTCCGATCTCTCCAACTGCTGCGCGTGCGGGATGATCTCCTTGTCCACGAAGGACCGGACCGTGGACAGGATCTCCGACTGCACGTCCGTGAGTCCGGACGTCTGAGCCAGCTTGGCCATTCTTCCTCCTGGCGAGGTTCGTCAGTTCTGGGTCGTCGCGGCGGTCCGAACGCATCAGGTCGCGGGCGACGCATCCTCGACCGGTTTCGAAGTCGGGGGACGCGAGCCCAATCCACGCCGCGCCGTCTCCGGCGCGAACCAGCCACCGACCAACGTGATGAGGCCGAGGCCGATCACGTACAGCGCTACCGGCCACGGTGCTCCGCCGGTGGCGGTGGAAAGCGCGACGGCGAGGAACGGTGCGAATCCGCCGAAGACCACGGCCGCCGCCTCGCGGCTGATCGCGGCGCCGCTGTAGCGGGCCCCGGTGCTGAACAGCTCGGAGAGCAGCACGCCCTGGACGCCGAAGGCGATGCCGACGCTGCCGCCCTGCGCCATCGCCATAGCGAGCACGGCGAGCACGGGCTGGCCGGTGTCGACGAGCCAGAAGAACGGGAACGCGAACGCGATCGCGAACCCGGCCCCGGTCATCAGCACCGGTCGGCGGCCGAAGCGGTCGGAGGCCAGACCGGCCAGCGGTGCCGTGATCATCACCGTGACACCGGCGATCACCAGCCCCAGCGTGCCGAGGCCCGGCGAGTACCCCTTCTCGTCCAAGTAGGACAGCGCGAACACCTGGTAGAGGTGGCTCAGCGCGAGCGGGGCGGCGACCAGCGCGGCGACGAGGACCATGCTGCGCCACTGCGTGCGCAGCACCGTCCGCAACGGCCCTGGGTTGCCGTCCCCGGCGATCTCGCGTTCGAACTCCGGGGTCTCGTCCAGCCGCGCGCGGATCCACAGCCCCAGCGCGACCAGCACCAGGCTGGCCAGGAACGGGATGCGCCAGCCCCAGGACGCGAACTGCTCGTCCGTGGTCAGCGCGGTGACGAGCAGGACCGCGGCGGAGGACAGGACCATGCCGAGGTACACGCCCGCCGCCGACAGGGAACCGTAGAGGCCACGCCGGTTCGGCGGCGCGTACTCGACGGCGAAGACCGACGCGCCGCTGTACTCCGCACCCGATCCCATGCCCTGCAACAACCTCGTGACGACGAGCAGGATCGGGGCCCCGACGCCGATGGTGGCGTGCGACGGGATGAGGGCCATCGCCGTGGTCGCCAGGCCCATCACCAGCACGGTGGCCACGAGGGCCGGACGACGTCCGTACTTGTCCCCGATGCGGCCGAAGACGACCGCGCCGACGGGTCGTGCGACGAACCCGGCGCCGAACGTCGCCAGCGACAGCAGCACCGCGACGGCCGGGTCCTGCGAGGGGAAGAATACCTCGCCGAACACCAGCGCGGCCGCCGCGCCGAAGAGGAAGTAGTCGTACCACTCCAGCGCGGAACCGAGCAGCGCGACGCCGGCGACGCGGCGGAGCACCGCCCGGTCCGGCACGCCGGACGCGGCGGGAGGGGGTGGCGGTTCCAGTTCGTCTGACATCGAACTACTCCTCGTTCAGCGGGAGCCGAGCGGAACTCCCGGAATGCGGTCCTCAGTGGAGTCACTGCTGCGGGTCGCGGCGTTCGCCGATCACCTGTTGGTCGTGCAGCTCGCCGATCTCGGCGTCGCTGAGCCCGAGGACCTCGGCGAGCACCTGGTCGGTGTCGGCGCCGAGCTCCGGTGCCGAGCCGGGTTCGCCGCGTTCGCCGTTCCAGCGCAGCGGGGACCGCGCGGTGATCCCCGCGGGTCCGCCGGGCAGAGGCAGGTCGGCGAGCAGCGGGTGCTCGCCGCCGCGGTGCGCGGTGACCAGGTCAGCCATGCCCTGGTAGCGACCCCACAGCGCCCTGGCCCGGTTGAGCTCGTCGGCGACGGTCTCGGAATCCCGCTCCAGGAACCAGGGTTTGAGCACGGCGGCGATGGTGTCGCGCAGCCGGTAGCGCTCGGTCTCATCGGTCAGGTCCGTGCCGAAGGCCGTCTCCAGCGCGGTGAACACGGCTTCGGTCCCGGTGACGGTGACCAGCGCCTTCCACTGCCCCGGGGTGAGGGCGACGACCATCACCCGCTTCCCGTCGGAGCAGGCGAAGTCCACGCCGAAGCTGCCGTAGACGTGGTTGCCGTGCCGGGGCCGGTCTCTCCCGTTCTCCGCGGCTTCGGACAGCCACCCGAGGTTCGCCACCCCGGCCAGCGCGACGTCGGAGAGCGCGATCTCGCTGTAGACGCCCTCGCCCGTGCGTCGGCGCTGGTGCACAGCGGCGAGCACGGCGGTCGACACGCTCAGCCCGGTGAGCAGGTCCCAGGCGGGCAGGACGTGGTTGACCGGCGCGGCGCCCTCCTCGCCGCCGGTGATCGCCGGGATGCCGACCTCCGCGTTCACCGTGTAGTCGACGGCGGGCCGGCCGTCGGGATAGCCCTGCACCCTGACGTGGATCAGGTCGGGCCGACGGGCGGTGAGGACGTCGTTGGCCATCCACCGCCTGCCGACGACGTTGTCGACCAGCACACCGCGGTCCTCGCCCGGCGCCGTCGCCAGCGCCAGGACCAGTTCCCGCCCGCGCTCGCTGCGCATGTCAACGGTGATCGACTGCTTGCCCTTGTTCAACGAGGCCCAGTAGTACGAGTCACCGGTGCCGCCGTTGGCCACGGGCCAGCGCGCGTGGTCCGGGCCGCCGCCGATCGGGTCGATCCGGATCACCGAGGCGCCGAGCTGCGCCAACGTCATCCCCGCGGTGGGGCCGGCGACGAAGCTGGCGCACTCGACCACCCGCAGGTCTTCCAGCGGCCCGCCCATCAGATCCGCTCCACGATCGCGGCGAGCCCCTGGCCGCCGCCGATGCACATGGTCTCCAGGCCGTACCGGGCATCGCGCCTGCGCATCTCCCTGGCGAGGGTGGCCAGGATGCGGCCTCCCGTGGCGCCGACCGGGTGGCCGAGGGAGATCCCGGAGCCGCTGACGTTGAGGCGGTCGAAGTCGGTTTCGGTGAACTTCCACTCGCGGGTGCAGGCCAGAACTTGCGCGGCGAACGCCTCGTTGAGCTCGATCAGGTCGATGTCGGCCAACGTCAGGTCCGCGGCCGCGAGCGCCTTCGCCGTCGCGGGAACCGGCCCGATGCCCATCGTCGCGGGCGCCACCCCGCCCAGCCCCCAGGACACGAGCCGCACCAAGGGGCGCAGGCCCAGCTCGGCGGCCTTCTCCGGGCTGGTGACGACGCAGATCGCGGCGCCGTCGTTCTGCCCGGAGGCGTTGCCCGCGGTCACCGTCGCCTCGCCGTCGCTGCGCCCCAGCATCGGCCGCAGCCGTGCCAACTTCTCCGTGCTCGAATCGGGCCGGATGTGCTCGTCGGCGTCGACGACGGTCTCGCCCTTGCGCCCCGGGACCACGACGGGCACGAGCTCGTCGTCGAAGCGGCCCTCGGCCTGCGCGGCGGCGGCCCGCTGGTGGGAGCGCACCGCGAACTCGTCCTGCTCGGCGCGCGGGATCGAGTACTCCCGGCGCAGGTTCTCCGCGGTCTCGATCATGCCGCCCGGCACGGGGTGGTTCTTCCCGCCCGCCGTCACCCGGCCGCGGGCCAGCGAGTCGTGCAGCATCACGCCGGGCCCGCCCTTCACGCCCCAGCGCATCCCGGTGGAGTAGAAGGGCGCGTTGGACATGGATTCCGCGCCACCGGCCAGCACGACCTCGGCTGCTCCTGACTGCACCTGCAGCGCGGCGTAGAGCACGGCTTGCAGGCCGGATCCGCAACGCCGATCGATCTGCATCCCCGTCACGCTGACCGGCAGTCCCGCGTCGAGGGCGGCGACCCGGCCGATCGCAGGGGCGTCCATCGTCGGGTAGCAGTTGCCCAGCAGCACGTCGTCGACGGCGGCGGGGTCCAGTCCGGTCCGTTCGACGACCGCGCGGATCACCGCGGTGGCGAGGGTGTGCGCGGGAACGTCGCGCAGCCCACCGCCGAACGCTCCGACGGGGGTGCGCAGTGGTTCGCAGATGACGGCGTCACGCACGATCGGTCTCCTCTTCCTCGCGCCCGCGCAGCGGGGCTGCGGTCTTGTCGCGGACCTCGTCCGCGCTGACTCCTGGAGCGGTCTCGACCAGTTCGAGCCCGTTCGCCATGACGTCGAGGACGGCGAGATCGGTGACGATGCGGGTGACGCAGCCCAGCCCGGTGATCGGCAGATCGCACTTCTCGACGATCTTCGGCGAACCGTCCTTGGCGAGGTGGTCCATCATCACGACGACCTTCTTCGCGCCGTGCACGAGATCCATCGCCCCGCCCATGCCCCTGATCATCTTGCCGGGGACGGCCCAGTTCGCCAGGTCGCCGTTCGCGGCCACCTGCAGCGCACCGAGCACGGCGACGTCGAGCTTGCCCGCGCGGATCTGGCCGAAGGACGAGGAGGACTCGAAGAAGGCCGCTCCCGAGTTGACGGTGACGGTCTCCTTGCCCGCGTTGATCAGGTCCGCGTCGACCTCGTCCTCGTCCGGGTACGGTCCGACGCCGAGGATTCCGTTCTCCGCGTGCAGGATCACCGTCCGGCCTGCCGGGATGTGCCCGGGTACCAGCGTCGGCATGCCGATGCCGAGGTTGACGTAGGCGCCGTCCGGCAGGTCCTGGGCGACCTTGGCCGCCATCTCGTTCCGCGTGAGTGCCATCAGCGCACCGTCCTGAACTCGATCGGTTTGTCCATATCGGACACGTGCAGGACCCGGTCGACGTGGATGCCGGGCGTGTGCACGGAGTCGGGGTCGATCTCGCCCGGCTCGACGAGGTGCTCGACCTCAGCGAGGGTGACCCGTCCCGCAGCGGCGCAATCGGGGTTGAAGTTGCGCGCGGACCGCCGGTAGACGAGGTTGCCGTGCCGATCGCCCTTCCAGGCGTGCACCAGAGCGAAGTCGGGCACCAGCGCGCGTTCCAGAACGTGGTCGACGCCGTCGAACGCGCGGACCTCCTTGGCGGGCGACATCACCGCGACCGAGCCGTCCGGCGCGTACCGCCACGGCAGGCCGCCCTCGGCCACGAGCGTCCCGACTCCGGCGGGCGTGTAGAAGGCCGGGATGCCCGCTCCGCCCGCGCGCAGCCGTTCGGCGAGGGTGCCCTGCGGAGTCAGCTCGACCTCGAGCTCTCCTGCGAGGTACTGCCGGGCCATCTCCTTGTTGTTGCCGATGTAGGACCCGATCGTCCGCCGGATCCTGCCGGCCGGGAGCAGGGTCCCCAGGCCGAATCCGTCGACGCCCAGGTTGTTCGAGATCGTCTCCAGGTCCGACGCTCCCTGCTCCAGCAGGGCGGCGATCAGAGCGGTGGGCACCCCGCACATCCCGAACCCGCCGACCGCGATCGACGAACCGTCGGCGATGTCGGCGACCGCTTCGGCCGCGGTCTGCACTGTCTTGTCCACGTCTGCTCCTACTCGGTGGCGGCGAGGTGCGCGGCGAGCAACTCGTTGACCCGCTCGGGCTTCTCGGCGTTGAGCAGGTGCGCGGAGTCGTCGACGACCTCGAACCGGCCGTTCGCGGCGGTGTCGGCGATGAGCCGGACCATCTCGGGCGGGGTCGCGGGGTCCTCAGCGCCTGCGATGGCGAGCACGGGCACCGTCACCTCTGCCAGCCGCTCGCGGACGTCGAACGTCGAGATCGCCTCGCAGCAACCGGCGTACCCCTCGGCCGTGGTGGCGCGGAGCATGTCCAGCAGCCGCCGTGCCTCGTCGGTCTCCGCGAAGGACTGGACGAACCAGGTTCCGGGGCGGCTGGCGACCATCGCCTCGGTGCCGTTCTCCCGGACGGTGGCGGCGCGCTTCGGCCAGCTCTCGGGATCGGCGAACCGGGCGGCCGACGCCAGCACCGCCAGGCTCAGCACCCTGTCCAGGTGGTCCAGGGCGAGTTGCTGGCCGATGGCACCCCCGATGGACACCCCGGCGTAGTGGAAGCGGTCGATGCCCAGCCGGTCGAGCAGTGCGATGACGTCCTCGGCCATGCTCGCCATCGTGAGAGGACCGTCGGGTGCCGGGGTTTCACCATGTCCCGGCAGGTCGAAGCGCAGGACCCGGTAGCGGCCGGCGAGCGCGTCCACCTGTGCGTCGAACAGGTGCAGGTCGGTGCCCAGCGATGGTCCGAGGACCAGGACGGGCGCGGAGTCCGGTCCGTCGACCCGGTGGTGCAGCGCGGTTTCGGTGGTCACTCGAAGGGCCTCCCTGGGTAGGTCGCGGCGGCGGACGCGACGGTGAACCGGCCGTGGTCCCAGCCCTCGGTGAGCGGGACGAAGTAGTCGAAGGACACCTGCTTGGTGACGTAGCGCCAGTTGCCGTCGACTCGGCGCAGCGAGTCGGTGTATCGACCGGCGGCGATGTGCGGGACTCCGTCCTGCACGCAGGGCTGCCACAGGAACGACCGGGCCCGCGCGGTGTCCTCGCCGTCGAGGGTGATCTCGAGGTTGGTCACGTGGTGCCAGAACGCGGTGAGCCCGGCGTCGGCGAGGCCCGCGAAGAACGACCGCAGTTCGGCGCGGCCGGTCGCGCGGGACAGGCCGACGAACTCGCCGTCCTCGGTGAACAGCGATACCAGCGCGTCCCAGTCGCCGTCGTCGAGCGCGCGGCAATAGCGCGCGTCCAGATCGCGGATGGCTTCCAGCGCCTCCAGCCGGTCGATCCTGCGCAGCACGTCGGCGTTCACGACCCGCTCTCCGCTCGTTCGAAGAAGGTGACCGCGGCAACGCCGTCTCCGGGCGTGCCGTCTGCCACGCGCAGCGAATCGTCGTCGAGGACGTCGACGACCGCGGGTCGGTCGTTCAGCCTCGCGCGGTAGCGCCCGGGCGGAGGCAGGGCGGTGTTCGCGTCGAGGATGATCCGATCACCCATCCGGAACCCGTCGACCCGGTGCGGGCGGCCCAGCGCGTGGGTCACCCCCGGCAGGTCGCCCGAGCGCAGGCGGTTCCGGGTGTAGGTAGACGAGCACGCGCTGTTCTTCGCCGGCAGCAGCGGCACGCCCTCGACGGAGAACCCGAGGTCCGCCCCGAGCGCGCGCAAGGTGCCGACGTCGCCCGCCGCCTTGGCCCCGAAGGTGAAGTTGGCGCCGACGACGACGGCTTTCGCCCTGAGCCGACCGGCGAGGCAGTGCGCGGCGAAGGCCTCCGGGCTCAGCCGGGCCAGCTCGCGGGTGAAGTGCAGCACGCACACCGCGTCCACCCCCGCAGCCGCGGCGAGCTCGGCGCGATGGGCGATCGTGGACAGCGTCGCGGTGTCCTTGGGCAGGCCCAGCACCCTGGCCGGATGCGGGTCGAAGGTCACCATGACCAGCGGCAGACCTCGCTCGTCCGCGGTGCGGCGGGCACGACCGATCAGGCTGCGGTGACCGCGGTGCAGACCGTCGAACACCCCTATCGTCAGCACGGTCGGGCCGAGGTCGGTCGGTACTTCGCCGAGGCCGTGCCAGAGCGCCGCCCGCTTCGGCAGGGATCGCTGCGCCGCGTTCATGACTGGGCCTTCAGATCCGACGGGTGGATCGCCAGCGGCGTGACGTTGATCTTCATGTACGGGAACAGCGGCAACGACGACAGCAGAGCGTGCAGGGTGTCGCCCGAGTCGACGTCGAAGACGCTGATGTTCGCGTACTCCCCGACGACCCGCCAGAGGTGCGGCCAGACCCCGGAACGCTGCAGTTCCAGGGCGCGCGCCTTCTCCTCGGCGACGAGCGCCGCACGGCGATCCGGATCGAGGTCGTGCGGGATCGCGACCTCCATGTGGACGTGGAAAAGCATCGAGAATCAGCTCCTTCGGAAGGCTCGGACCTTGGCCGGGTCCAGCTCGACGCCCAGCCCTGGGCCGGCGGGCAGGTGCAGCCCGTCGGCGTCGTAGACGAGCGGGTCCACGAGCATCTCCTCGGCCAGCAGCAGCGGACCGAACAGTTCGCTCCCCCACGCGCTCGCCGGATTGGCGCACGCAGCGTGCAGCGAGGCCGCCGTGCCGATCGGGCTCTCGATCGATGTGGCCGCGTAGCAGGGGATCCCGGCCGCGGCGGCGATCTCACCGATGGCCAAGCTGGCGCGCAATCCGCCGGATTTGGTGGTCTTGACGGCGAAGATCCCGGCCGCCCGGGAATGGGCCAGCCGCAGCGCGTCGGCGGGGGTGCGCAGGCTCTCGTCGGCCATCACCGGGATCGGCAGCGCGGCGGCGATCGCGGCCATCGCGTCGACGTCGTGCCCCGGGACCGGCTGCTCGACCATCTCCACGCCGGCCTCGACCAGCGCGGGGAGGTGGGTCAGCGACGTCAGCCGGTCCCAGCGGGCGTTGATGTCGACCCGCACGCCCGCGACGCTGGCGAGCTTCTCCGCGACGGCGACGACCCGGGCGACGTCGTCCGCCGGATCCAGCGCGCCCATCTTCAGCTTGAACGACGTGTGCAGCCCGGAGTCCAGCTTCTCCAGCGCTTCATCGGCGACGACGTCCGCCGTCTCGGTGCCCAGCGCCCAGGTCACCGCGACGCTGTCGCGGACGGCCCCGCCGAGCAGGGTGTGCACCGGAACGCCGAGGTGCCGCGCCCAGGCGTCGTGCAGGGCGACCTCGACGGCGTTCTTGGCGAACAGGTTCGCCGCGACGACGTCCGCGCAGTCGCGCAGGATCGCGGGCACGTCGCCGACGCGACGGCCGAGCAGCACCGGCGCGAGGTACTTCTCGACGATGACCTGCATGGTCTCCACGGACTCGCCGCCCCACCACGGGCCCCCGGGGACGACCCCTTCACCGACTCCCGTGACACCACCGGCGGTCCGGACGAAGACGTAGAGCACGGGCTGGGTGCTCATGCCCGCCCTGGCGAAGCGGTGCGCCCGGCGCATGGGGACGTCGACGATCACCGTCTCAACGCTGTCGATCCGCAGGTCGGTCATCGGGGCCTCTCCTTCCAACGAGGGGGAACGCCGAGCCGGGTGACATCGCACCCCGGCTCGGCGCCGGTCTCAAGCGGGCTCGAGCGTGAAGTCGTAGGTCACCGCGTGTCTCCCGTCCCCGCAGTCCACGGGGTCGAGGATCAACTCCGGCTTGGTCGCGGACGCGACATCGCTGTCGAGCCACTCCCCACCGCGGAAGTAGAGCTGCGTGGTGATCGTCCGGTACCCCGGCGCGCGAACCATCAGGTGCAGGTGCGCCGGACGCCACGGGTGCCAGCCCGCGGCCTCGATCAACGCACCGGTCGGCCCGTCGGTCGGGATCTGGTACGCGGAGGGTTCGATCGTGTGGACGTCGAACTTGCCCTGGTGGTCGGCGATGACGACACCGCGCAGGTTCCCGTCGGGCAGGTGGGGGGCGAATCCGGAGTAGTAGCCCTCGTCGTCCGCGTGCCAGATGTCGAGCTCCGCGCCGGGCACCGGGTTGCCGTCGGTGCCCCGGACCTGCCCGGCGAACAGCAGCTCGGTGCCCTTCTCGTCGGGCCGGCGGGGCAACGTCGCCGGGGTGTCGAGCCGAACCTGACCGGGCAGGTAGTACGGGCCGAGGATCGACCCCTTGGTGCCCTCCTGCTCCTCAGCGGCGACGTCCTCGACGACGTGCTCGACGAAAACGTCGAGGATCAGCGGCCATTCGCCGCCCTCCCCCACGTCGATCAGGTACTGCTTGGCGGCCTGGAACTCGTCGTAGGTGACCTTCTTCAACCGGATCGTGGCGTGGATCCCGGCCAGCAGTTCGGTCACGACCTCCGAGACCCTCTCCTGGGAGACGGCGGGAACGGTCGTCGACGCGGTGGACCGACTGGCGCGGAACGCCTTGGTGGCCGAGTCGCCTGAGCCGGCGGCGGTCGGTGAGTCGTGCGTAGCTGTCATGATGCGCTCCTCGCAGACGGCCGGCGCGTCAGCGCTTGCCGATGACGGACACGTCGTCGGGGTTGATCAGGTCGGGCACCTGCCAGCCGTCGAGGTCGTACTCGGACATGCACTGCTGCGCGAAGTCCTTGAGGTAGTCGCTGGTGCCCGACATCTCGGCGTCGGCGACCATCTCGGCTCGCACGCCCTCGTGGTTGCCCGCGTAGTTGCGCTCGTAGAGCTCGTGGCGGGAACCGAACTCGGAACCGATGGAGTCCCAGATCAGCTTCATCAGCTTGACGCGGTCCACGGCCGAGTAGTCGTTCGAGCCGCGCACGTACTTGTCCAGGTACGGCCGCACGCTCGGGTCCATGAAGTCGGTGGCGTGGCTGGGCAGGTAGATCAGCGAGGAACCGAGGTCCTGCATGATGATTTCGCGCACCCGCGGGTATCCGACGGTCATGAACCAGCGGTAGGCCATGCCGTACTCGTGCTTGGGCAGGACGGTTCCGCCGAGCCAGTCCTCGGGGTTGGCCGCCATGGCGTCCGAGAGGCCCCAGAACAGGTTGCGCCACGCGAGGACCTCGCCGACGCGCGTCTGCACGCCGCGGAAGTCCTTGGTACCGGTGGCTTCGAGGCCCTTCATCAGCAGGCCGGCCAGGAAGTCCAGCTTCACCGCGAGGCGCGTCACGCCCTGGAAGGTGAAGCGGTGCAGGAACCCCGATGCGGGAACGAAGCTCGACGCCTTCTCCGGGTCGCCGTAGACGAAGACGTTCTCCCAGGGGATCAGCGTCTTGTCGAGGACGAAGATGGTGTCGTTCTCGTCCAGGCGGCTGGAGAGCGGGTAGTCGAACGGGCTGCCCGTGATACCGGCCTGCGCCGAGTAGGACGGCCGGCAGATCAGCTTCATGCCCGGGGCGCCCATCGGCACGGTGCAGACCAGCGAGTACTCGCGCTTCTTGATCGGCAGGCCGTAGTGGGCCAGGAAGTTGAAGTGGGTGATCGCCGAGCCGGTGGCCACGACCTTCGCCCCGGAGACCACGAGGCCGTTGTCGTTCTCCTCCTCGACGTGCATGAACACGTCCGCCACCTCGTCCGGGCCGCGGTGGCGATCGACCGGCGGGTTCACGATGGCGTGGTTCCAGTAGAGGACCTTCTCCTGGGACTCGGTGTACCAGCGCCGGGCGTTGTCCGCGTAGGGGTCCCAGAAGTCCGGGTTGGCGCCGAGCGTGCCGAGGAAGCTGGCCTTGTAGTCGGGCGAACGACCCATGAAGCCGTAGGTCATCCGGGCCCACTCCGCGATGGCCGCCTGGTCCTTCTTCATGTCCTCGGCCGAGTGCGGGGCGCGGAAGAACGGGTGGGTGAAGCCGCCGTTTCCGGTGTCGGTGGGCACGGTCAGCACGTCCTGCTTGGCCGGGTCGTGCAAGCCGTCGTAGAGCCGAGCGGTCATCCGCACCGCGTTCCGGAAAGCCGGGTGCGTGGTGACGTCCTTGACCTTCTCGCCGTAGAGGTGGACCTCGCGACCGTCCCGGAGACTCTCGATGTACTCGTCGCCGGTCATGGGCTTGTTGACGCGACCGTTGGTCGCTGCCGACATGTTCGCGGCATCCTGCTGCAGCGTCATTGCTGCCTCCTCGCCTGTCGTGAACTGGACCTGAAAAGGGGCTTCGGGTGGATGGGTGGATCGGCTCAGCCGGCGCCGGTGATCGATCCGGCGACGAAGGTGACTCCGCCCGGCCCGTCGACGGAGTCGTCCCAGAGCAGAGGTGCGTGGCCGTCTCCGAGGTGGTGGAACTTGCCGGTGTGGAACAACAGGGGTCGTCCGTCGTGGATGAGGAACTCCTGCACTTCGCCCAGGTACAGGACGTGGTCGCCGCCGCCGTAGGACCGCCAGGGCACGCAAGCGACGTGCGCGAGGGTGCCGTCGAGCCGCGGGGTCCCGCAGGCGCTGTCCGGCGCCCACCGCACCTCTTGACACGGCTTGCCCGCGAAGTGCAGGGCGAGGTCCTTCTGGTTCGACTCGAGCACGTTGACGGTGAACGGCCGCGAATCGATCAGCCCGCACAGGCGGGAACGCCGATCCAGGGACACCAGCACGAGCGGCGGATCCAACGACACGGCGGTGAAGGCGTTCACGGTCGCCCCGTGTGGTGTTCCGTCCTCGCCGTTGCAGGTGATGACGGTGACCCCGGTCGTGAAGTGCCCGAGGCACCGGCGCAGTTCGCTCGGATCGATCGCCATTGACCTCTCCTCGACTATGCACGCTGTGCGTGCAACTTGTACGTAAAGCGTGCAGTGAGACTGGCACAGCGTGACCAGGTCGTCAACAGTGCGATGCGGCCCCTCCCCTCGGGCGAACCACGTGCGGGAGCGGTGCTGTGGGACGATGCGCAGGTGAACGACGTGCAGAACGGAGCCCAGGACCGCATCCAGAGCATCGAGCGCGGATTCGCGGTTCTGCTGGCGTTCGACGCCGAGCGGCGGAACCCGAGCCTGATCGAGATCGCGAAGGCGACCCAGCTGTCCCGGCCCGCCGTACGTCGAATCCTGTTGACGCTGCAGCACCTCGGCTACGTCCGGCCGACCGGCGGGAGTCATTGGGAGCTCACACCGCGAGTGCTGACCATCGGCCAGCACTTCACCGCATCGAGCGCGGTCGTAGCGGTTTCCGAGCCGTACATGGGCCGCTTGGTGGAGGAAACCCAGGAATCCGCCTCACTGTCCGCGATGGACGGCAGCGACGTCGTGTACCTCGCCCGCGTGCCCGCCAAGCGCGTGCTCAACATCAACGCCACAGCAGGCACCCGCGTATCGGCCCACGCGACGTCGATGGGGCGCGTGCTGCTGGCCGCGCAGCCGACCGAGTTCGTCGAGCAGTACCTGGCCGATCATGGACTTCGACCGCTCACCCGGCACACCATCACCAACCCGGACCAGTTCCGCAACACGCTGGCACGGGTGCGCGAACAAGGCTGGTCACTGGTCTCCGAGGAACGCGAGATCGGCCTGATCGCCGCCTCCGCTCCGATCCGCAACCACACGGGTCAGGTGATCGCCGCGCTGTCGTCGTCCACGTCCACGGGACGCATGAGCCCCGACCGCGTCGAACGCGACCTCATCCCGGTCCTCGTCCGCATAGCGGACGAGATCAGCGAGGAACTCGGCGCCTGACAACAACACCTGCCCGCCGACGTCGGGACATCAGGCCGAGAGCGAGCTGCTCCCCAGCCCGGTGAGGGGCTCGGCGTGGTCAGCATCGTCACGACCGAAGCCCTGGCGGGCTCGTGACGAGACGAGAGCCTCGGGCGTGCCGTGGTGAGCCTGATCAGACGGCTGTGTAGCCGCCGTCGACGGGGACGGCGGCGCCGGTCATGAACGACGCGCCTGGGGAGCACAGGAACGCGATGACCTGCGCGATTTCCTCCGGTGAACCTGCGCGGTGCACGGGCGGCGTCGTCCGCCGCTGGGGGCCTGCTGCCGCCACGGAAGCGCCGTAGACGCCCTCGCTGTTGGCCGCCAGGTTCGTCGAGACGTGGCCGGGGCACACGCAATTGGCCCGGACGCCGCGATCGGCGTACTCCGCCGCGATCCCACGCGTCAGCTGCACGACGCCGCCCTTCGTGGCGTCGTAGGCGGCGCTGCGTCCCGCGGCGACGAGCGATCCGACCGAGCCGACGGTGACCAGGGAACCACCACCGGCCGCGAGCAGTTGCCGCACGCCATGTTTGGCCGTGAAGAACACTCCGGTGAGGTTGACGCCGACGAGGGCGTGCCAGGACTCCGACGACATCTCATGAGCGGGGCCGCCGATCACGATGCCTGCCGCGGCGACGACGGAATCGAGCCCGCCGAAGCGCTTTTCGCCGACCGTCATCGCGTGGGCGACGCTGTCCTCGTCGCTCACGTCGCACTCCACGGCGACGCATGCCTCGCCGAGCGACTCGGCGACCTCCGATGCGGCATCGCCCCGCACGTCGCAGACCACGACGGACGCGCCGTCCCGGGCGAAGCACTCCGCCGTCGCGCGTCCGATACCGCTACCCGCACCGGTGACCAGTACCCGCTGGGTGGTCATGCGCCGCTCTCCTTCATCTCGATGCCGTACGAGGTCGCCGTCAGGCCCCCGTCGACGGGGAGGTCCACGCCGGTGACGAACGCGCTCAGGTCCGAACCCAGCCACGCCGCCGCCTCACCGATGTCCGAGGGACGACCGAGCCGCCCCAACGGCAGCTTCGCCGCGTACGCGCCCCAATCCGCCTGCCCGAACTGCGGGTTGCCGACGCTCATGTCGCTCTCGATCGGTCCGGGGCAGAGGGCGTTGACCCGGATTCCCAGCGGCCCGAGCTCCACCGCAGCCGACTTGGTGAGCCCGCGGACGCCGAACTTCGTCGCCGAGTACGTCGTGGCGGCGGCGCCACCGATCAAGCCGCGCACCGAAGCGACGTTGATCACCGACCCGCTCCGGGCACCACTGTCCCGGTGGAGCTCGGCGAACGTCTGCAAGCCGAGGAACGTGCCCGTGACGTTGACCCGGAAACTGCGTTCGAGATCGGCGTGGTTGGACTCGGCGAGGGTCTTCCCGACGATGAGGCCGGCGTTGTTGACGAGGACGTCGAGGCGTCCGAGATCGCGGCGCACGACGTCGGCCACTTCCGCCCAGGCGGCGGGATCAGTCACGTCGAGCGGGTGACGAGCCGCGGACTCCCCCAGCGCGCCCGCGGTCTGCTCCAATTCCTCGGTCAGCACGTCGGTGAGCAGGACCCGCGCGCCGTGCCGCACGCACGCATCTGCGATGGCGGCACCGAGTCCACGGGCCGCTCCGGTCACCAGCACGGATTTCCCCGCGAGCAGCTGCATCTTGCACCTCGTCCACTGATAGGAGCGTGAACCGACTTCGAGAACGATCCGAAGGCGGACTCATTCACCGCGCGTCACGGGAGCCATCGCCGTCCGCCCGCACGTACCGCTTCACCCCCGCCACGAGCTCGAACGCGAGTCGTCCGCGTTCGACGAGCACGTCGAGGTGTGCGGCTGTTTCGTTCACCGCGAGCATCTGGTTGAAAGCGTTGAGCTCTGCGAACGGGACCTCGCGCCTGGTCCACAGCAGATCCCGCGCCACCGCGAACGCATCGCTCGTGCGACGGCCGAGCGCGTCGATGGTGTCGTCGAGCCGCGTGTCGTGATGCGCGAGCAACTCGGCGGCTCTCGCGTGCGCACTGCCCCCAGCGGGCCCGTGCGCGGGCAGCAGCTCCGCGTCGGCGAACGTGGTGACGAGGTGCAGCGAGTCCAGGTACTCCGCGAGCGGCCGACCGGATGTGGTCAGTTCGAAGCCGATCGACGGGGTGATGTGCGGAAGCACGTGATCACCGGAGTACAGCAGGCCACGGCTCTCGTCGAGGTACACGACATGCCCTCTGGTGTGACCGGGTGTCGGGACGACGCGCAGCGCGTGGCGCTCGAACTGGATCACGCCGGGCGCCAACCAGTGATCCGGCGCCTCCCAGATGCTCGCGTCGAACTCGTCGCAGCCCATGTCGCGCCGAACGCGCTCGGCGAGCTCGTCGGCACCCGCACGCCGCAGGGTGTCCAGAGAGGTGACCGGGACGTCGGTGCGGACCTCGTCCAGCATTTCCAGTCCCGGACGTTCGCCGGCCCCCAGGTACACCCGGGAGCCGACCAGCCTGCGCAGCTCGACGGCCTGGGTGTAGTGGTCCCGGTGGACGTGCGTGACCAGGATGTGGCTGACGTCGCCGAGGTCGTGGCCGAGCGCGGCCAGTCCGGTCTCGAGGGCCTGGCGCGACTCCGGAATGGCCCAGCCGCCATCGATCAGGATGACGTCGTCGCCGTCTTCGAGCACGTAGACGTTGACGGCCCGGAGACCGTCATCGGGCAGCGGCAGCGGTATCCGGTGCACGTCCGGTCGGATCGCCTCGACTCCGCTGCTGGCCCACGGCCCCCTGTCCAGTTTCGCCTTCACGCGCGTCCCTTCGCTCGGTGGAGCTTGCTTCAGTTCAGTTGCGAGAGCGGCAGATTCCTTCCAGTCCGGGCCGTATCCCTAAGGAGGAAAAGGGATCCGGGCTGCGACTCACTCCTCGGGCGGAGGGGGAAAGCGCGGTGGGCGCTTGGCGAGGAACGCGGCCAAGCCCTCGATTCCCTCGGGTGATGCCGCCGCTGCGGCCAGCGACCGGGACTCGCGGTCCAGTTGGGCGTCCAGTCCGCTGGAGAGCCCCTGGGCGACGAGGTGTTTCGTGGCACCGAACGCCCCGGTCGCGCCGTGCGCCAGTTGATCGGCGAGCTGCTGCGCCTCGTCGATCAGCGCGTCGCCATCGGTGACGCGGGTGATCAGCCCCATGGCAGCCGCCTCGTCAGCGGAGATCCGCGGGTTGGTCACCAGCAGTTCCACGGCGCGCTTCGGGCCGACCAGCCGCGGTAGCCACCAGGTCACTCCGGCGTCCGGCGAATAGCCGATCCCGGTGTAGGCGAGCAGGAAAACCGCGTCCGCGGCGGCGATCGTCAGGTCCGCGGCAGCCGCCAGCCCCACCCCGGCGCCGGCCACCGCGCCGTGGACGGCGGCGATGAGCGGTGCCTCCATCGACGCGAAGATGCGCAGCGCGTCGTGCAGGGCGTCGGTGACGGAGATCAGGTGATCCCGCCGGTCCTCGGCGTCCACCGCCGAGAAGTCGCGGAGGTCGCCTCCGACGCAGAACGAGTGCCCCTCGCCGCGCAGCAGCACGACCCGGGCGTTCGCGCGGCGGCAGATCCGCGCGGCGTCCAGAAGTGCGCACGCCATCACGAGATCGATGGGGTTGCCCCGGTCTCCGCGTCGCATGACCACATGGGCGATCGAATCCCGAATCTCGACCGCGACAGGTGATCCTTCCGAGCTGTTACCACTGGTGGACGCCTCCGGCCTCCGTCGACGATCGACGAACGGCTCCTCGGTCATCTCGGACCTCGCTCTCGTGTCGTCAGATGCGCTCGATCACTGTCGCGTTGGCCATGCCGCCGCCTTCGCACATGGTCTGGAGGCCGTACCGGCCGCCGGTCCGGCCCAGGTGGTGGACCAGGGTGGTCATGAGCCTGGCCCCGGTCGCGCCGAGCGGGTGGCCCAGCGAGATGGCCCCGCCGAGCACGTTCGTCTTCGCCCAAGGGGCGCCGGATTCCTTCAGCCAGGCGAGGACGACCGAGGCGAACGCCTCGTTCACCTCGAACAAGTCGATCTCGTCGATCGTGAGGCCGGCCTTGGCCAGGACCGCTTCCGTCGCGGGGATCGGGCCCGTGAGCATGAACACCGGGTCGGACCCCACGACCGCCGTGGTGTGAATCCTGGCCAGCGGTGCGAGTCCGTGCACCCGCACCGCCTCCTCCGATGCGATCAGCACCGCGGACGCGCCATCGGAGATCTGGCTCGACACGGCGGCGGTGATCCGGCCTCCCTCGCGGAGTGGCTTCAGGCCCGCCATCTTCTCCAGCGAGCTGTGGGGCCGCGGACCTTCGTCAGCGGCGACATCACCGACCTTCACGACTTCGTCGGCGAACAGACCACCGGTGGTGGCCGCGGTGGCGCGCTGGTGGCTGTCGAAGGCCAGCCGCTCCATGTCCTCGCGCGCGATGCCCCACTTCTCGGCGATGAGCTCGGCGCCGCGGAACTGCGAGATCTCCTGGTCCCCGTAGCGGTCCGCCCAACCGTCACCGCCGTAGGGGAACCCCATCCCCTCGCGCCGGCCGACAACGGCCGGACTCGCGAGCGGCACCAGCGACATCACCTCGACGCCACCGGCGACGACGAGGTCCTGGGTCCCGGACATCACCGCCTGCGCCGCGAAGTGGATCGCCTGCTGGGAAGACCCGCACTGACGGTCGATCGTGGTCGCCGGGACCGTCTCCGGCAGCCCGGCGCTCAGCCACGCGTTGCGGGCGACGTTCCCGGCCTGCGCTCCCATCTGGTCGACGCACCCCAGGATCACGTCATCGACCGCCGCCGGATCGACGCCGGTCTTGGCCATCAACGCGGCCAGAACGCGCGCGCCGAGATCGTTCGGGTGGAGGGCGCTGAGCCCGCCACCGCGGCGACCGACCGGCGTGCGAAGTGCCTCGACGATGTAGGCCTCGGGCATGGTTTCTCCAGGTACGACGAAGTTGAACAACGCGGGACGGCCGAACCGGATGGGGCCGCTCTGAGGACTTCCGGCGCGCCGGGCTTGCGAACTCCACGGCCGCTCGAGCAAGTCGACATTAACAGAACTGAATTCAGTTGCATAGCTGTCGAGGACTGGGACTCGCGTCGTCGACTGTCTAAACTGACTCCAGTTCAGTTTCTGAGGAGGCCATGTGACCAGGCGACTCGACGGCAGCACAGCGCTCGTCACCGGTGCCACCGGTGGGCTCGGCGTCCCCATCGTGCGCAGACTCATCGAGGAAGGTGCGCGGGTGATCATCACGGACGTCGACGCCGACGCGTGCGGACGACTGGCCGCCGACCTCGGTGCCGACGGGGCGGTCCACGCGCTCGACGTCGCCGATGAGCAGCGGTGGCAGGAGGTGACGGCGGCGGTGGAGGCCGAGCGCGGAGGTCTCGACGTGCTGGTCAACAACGCCGGCATCGGCAGCCTGGCCACCGTCGAGGACGAGACGGCGCAGCACTGGGAACGCGTGATCGACATCGATCAGCGCGGCACCTGGCTCGGCATGAAGCACTGCGGACCGCTGATCGAGCGCAGTGGCGGAGGGGCGATCGTCAACATCGCGTCGATCCTCGGCACCGGTGGCGGCCTGGCCAACAGCTTCGGCTACGCGGCCGCGAAGGGCGCTGTGCGCGCGATGACCGCGAACGCCGCTCTGCACTGGGCCCAGCGCGGTGTCCGCGTCAACGCGGTGGTGCCCGGGTTCATCGGCACCGCCCAGCTGCACGAGCGCTTCGACGGCAGCGAACGGCACCGGGCCATGCTCGCCAACACCCCGATGGGCAGGTTGGGACGTCCCGAGGAGGTCGCCGCCGCAGTCGCCCACCTGGCCAGCGACGACGCCGGGTACACGACCGGTTCGGAGCTCCACGTCGACGGCGGCTGGACCGCCAGGTAGCCCCGGCGAATCAACGGGGCCGTCCTCCACCTCGAAGGACGGCCCCGTTCACCTCTTCCCGTCGAGCCGTCAGACGGCGCTGCGCTCGCTGAGCTCGCGGGCCACGCGGGCGGCATCCGCCCGCGACAGCTTGCCGACCCGGTTCAGCGGCAGCTCGTCCACTCGGAACAGGTACTCGGGCCACTTGCCCTTCATCAGCCCGCGCTGGTCCAGATGCGCCGTCGCGGCGTCGAGATCGAAGCCGGCGTCCGGTGTCACGACCAGCACCGCGACCCGTTCGCCCAGGAGCTCGTCCGGCACCGGCACGATGCACAGCTGCTCGACGGACGGGTGCGAGGCCAGGGCGGTCTCGACCTCGACGATGTCGATGTTGCGGCCGCCGCGGATGATCACGTCCTTCTCCCTGCCCCGCACCGACACCGCACCGTCAGCCCGCACCGACATCAGGTCCCCGGTCGGGAAGTAGCCGTCCGCGGTCACCTCGGGCGAGTCGACGGTGCCGCTGCGCGCGTACCCGAGGAACAGCGATGGCCCGCGCACCTGCGCCCGCCCGATCTCGCCCGCTGGAACCCGCACGCCGTCCAGGTCGACCACGCGCAGGTCCGTACCGGGGAACGGTCGGCCATCGGTGCCCAGCCGCGTCTCGTCGGGGTCGTCCAGTCGCGGCGAGGTGTGTCCCAGGCACTCGGACATGCCGAACACGCGCAGGATCCGCGTCCCGAGGCGCTCCTCCGCGCGCGCCAGCGCCGCCTCCTCCATCGGGCCGCCGCCGATCGTCATCGCCCGGACCTCGCGCAGCGGCCGGTCGCCCTCCACGGCGCTCGCCAGCTGCAGGACCATCGTCGGCACGCACATCGTCCAGCGGACGTCGTGCTCGGCCATCAGCCGCAACGCGGTCGGCGGGTGCCACCGGTCCAGGAACACGATGCGGCCGCCGAGCATGAGCGGCAGGTACAGGCCGAAGCAGAACGCCGCTGCCGACGACAGCGGGACCAGCGCCGCGACGGAGTCACCGGGAGCGAGGCCGACCACGTCGATGGTGCTCCGCCCGGCGTAGCGCAGCGCCGCTTCGGATTGCACCACGCCCTTGGGGCGGCCGGTCGATCCGGAGGTCAGGCCGATCACCACGCCGCCGTTCCAACGCGGGCCCGGCCTCGCCGTCCGCGTTCGGCTGGCCCACCCGTCGAGCACCTGCGGGCCATCGGAATCCGGTGACCACTCGCCGAAGCATTCCGGCGAGGCGATCACCACGGCCGGGTCGATGTCCTCGCACGCCGCGTCGTACTCGGCGCGAGTCGCGTGGTGGCTGAGCAGACCGAGCGTGCCGTCCAGCTTGCCCGCGGCGAGGGCGGCGACCACGGTTCGCCAGGAGTTGTCCGCCTGCACCAAGATCGTCGCCTGCGGTCCGGCGACGTCGCGCACCGCGGTCGACAGTTCGTCGGCGGCGCGCAGCAACTCGCGCAGCGAATGCTCGCCGTCGGCGTCGGCGGCGATGACCGCGTCGCCGTCGGCGGCCGATGTGGCTGCTCTGGACTCGAGTTCGGCCACCAGTTCCCGCATTGGATTTCGCCTCCGTTGGCTCAGGGACTCAGCCCAAGAACATTTCCCGCTCTTCGCCGAGCACTGCGAGGCGCTTGCCCCGCATGCGCCCGACGTGGCGGACCGCCGCGTCCCACTCAGCGCTGGCCAGCGCCGCGCGCGCCGCTTCTTCGGAATCGAAGCTCAGCACCGACAACCCGTCCCAGCCCTCGGAGCGCGGCTCCATCGCGCTGGTGATCGCGGTGTGCCGCCACGCCCGCAGGCCCGGCAGCGGATACGTCACCTCAGCGTGTTCGCCGCGCCACCACTCGATGAACTGCTCGTGGGTCCACTCCGGGGGGCGGGAGGCCAGCAAAGCCAGATTGAACATGTCAGCGTTCGTCCTTCCACGTCCGGCGCTCGCTCAGCTGGGCTCGTGCAGCTCCAGCACGGGCGAGCGACCGATCATCAAATTCCTCACGTCGCCGTCGGTTCCGAGCCGGGCGGCCGCGACGAAGGTCGACTCGAACGCGTCGCCGCGCCTGGTCTCACCGAGCACGAATTCGTCGTGGCCGTCGACGCTCGCCGACAGCACGTGGTGCGTGAGCACACCCTTCTCACGCTGCCGCAGATACCCCTCGAGCGCCTCACGTCCGCCCGCGAAGTCCGTCGCCTGACCCGCACCCGTGCCGAACACGATCGAGAACCTGAAATCCGGCGCGATCAGGTCGAGGATGTCTTCGGGGCGGTCGGAGTCGATGAGCGCGAACCACCGGCTCAGCGTGGGTGCACCTGCCGTGGTCGTCATGCCGCCTCCTCGGGGAACATGGAGAACGTCGGGTGGAAGAACGCCTGGTAGCGCGCCAGCCTGTCGTGGGGCGAGACCACACCGACAGAGGCGAACGAACCGGTGGGCTTCTCCTCCGGTCCTTCGACGACCACGCCGTAGACCATCTCCAGCTCGTGGTCGCGGCAGGACCTGAGAACGCGGTGCTTGCGCCCGACCGCCGGGCGGCCCGAGATGTAGGAGCCGAGATCGTCCAGACCGCGGCCGGAGATCTCGCTGCCCGGCAGCGCGAGGAGGAACTCGATATCGGGCTCCACCAGCTCCAGCCCGGTCAACGGATCCGGGCCGTCCAGCCGTGCGAAGTAGTCTGCGATGAGCACGTGCGGCTCCTCCCTGTCGCCGTTGACGAGGTGGTACACCAGCCGGAACGAGATCGGCCGCTGGGTGGGGCACCCAGCCCGTCCGACAACTAAGCTGAATTCAGTTTGCTAAAACTGACGCTAGCGCGCCCCAAAACTCGCCGCAAGACTCAAAATCGCCCAGCCGCGCAGAAGATGCGGAAGCAGGACGACGCTCCCCGCGCGGACGTCGGAGTCGACGCGCGGGGAGCGCAACGGATGGCCGCTGCTCGCAGCGGTATCGGATCAAAGGAAATCGGCGCAGCGACCGTTCAGGGTTGCCGGGACGAGCGATCAGGAATCAGCGGGGAACGCCGCGGGCTCGCTCGCCACCCGGGCGCACCCGACCGCGCCGCGCACGCGGCACGCGGCACGTGGTCACGGCGTCACGATGCGCACGCAGCAGTGGGTCACCAGCTCGCAGATCTCGTCGAGGCTGGTCTCACCGCCCGGTCGGTACCAGCGCCACACGGCGACGATCGTGCCCAGCAGCGTGCGCGCCAGCAGCTGCGGATCACGGCGGGCGAACTCACCGGAGTCCATCCCCCGGCGGAGCAGCTCCGTCCAGTTCCGCTCGATCGTGGCGACCAGTTCCCGGCAGGCCAGCCGTTCGGCCTCCTCCCGCTCCGAGCTGCGCTCGCTGACCAGCAACGCGATGTTGGCCTGCAGGATCCGGTTCTGCCGCACTTCCAGATCCGAGATGTCGTAGGCGCTGCGCACCGCCCGGCGCAGCGCCTCGTGCGCGCTCGGCGCGTCGGCAGTCGCCGTGCGGAACGCCTCGTCCGAGTTGTGCAGACCGATGCGCATCACCGTCAGCAGGCAATGCGCCTTCGACTCGAAGTAGTGGTACAGGGCGGTCTGGCCGATGCCGACGTGCTTGGCGATCTCCGACCACTTGGTGGCCTCGAAACCGACCTCACCGAAATGTTCCACGGCAGCGCCCAGAATCGCCGCCCGCTTCGACCTGGGGCCGTCGTCGGCCTCCCGCAACGTATCGACGCCCACACCTTTCCCTCCGTCGGTGGGGACCCAGCATAGATGCCAACCGATATCAGTTCACGAGGGCTCCGGCCGCGGCGCGCCGCCCGAACACGATCGCCGGCGCCAGGCCCCCGGCGTAGGCGCGCTCGTACAGGCCGCCGACGTCGGCTCCCGCCGCGAGCAGGCCCGGGATCGGCGCACCGTCCTCCGCCAGCACCCGCGCCTGCGGGTCGATCCGGACACCGGTGAACGGGAACGTCACCGCCGGCCGCGCCTCCACGACGTAGTACGGCGGTTCGTCCAGCGGCCGCGGGTCGGACTCCCGCGCGGGCAGCGCTGAGTCACCCTTGGCGAGGCGACCCAGCTCCTCGGCGATCTTGGGGCCGTCGTAGCCCCACTCGGCGGGCATCTCGGCGAAGTCGGAGACGCTGTCGGCGACCACGCACCGCGCGCCCCGGGACCGCGCGAGCGCGAACCTGTCGAGGCTGTCGGCTCCCTCGACGTACGCACCGGTGATCCGCTCCCGGTAGCCGCGGGCGTCGGTGACCAGCAGGCCCCGCGCCTCGGGTTGTTCGAGCAGCGCCATCGCCGTGAGGTGGTCAGCCGCCGTCTCGTCCACGAACCGCTCCCCCGCCAGGTTGAACAGGGCGGCGTGCTCGCTGTAGTAGAGCGTGATGTCCACGAACAGCTCCGGTTCCAACGAGACACCGGACGGGATCAGGTGCCCGTAGAACCCGGCGCCCTCCGGTCCGATGGCCGCACCGGCCTCGGCGGCCAGCCGCAGTCCGTCCCCACCGCTGAACGGGTTCGACCGCAGCTCGACGTCTCGCGCCTGCTCGTGCAGGTAGCGTGCGCGCAGCTCGGGGTCCGCTTGGAATCCGCCGGTGGCCAGCAGCGTCGCCTTCGCCTCCACCGTTCGCACCGCGCCATCGGCCAGACCTATCTCCGCGCCGCGCACCGCGCCGTCGTCGAGGAGCAACCGCCGGGCCGACGCCCCGGTGACGATCTCGCCGTTCTCCGCCACCACGTGCCTGCAACCGTCGACGTACTGCGCCGTGTCGAACCGGTGCCCGCGCCCGTAACCGATCACCGGCACCCGCTCGCCGCAGCGGACGCCCAGCGAACCGATCCACTCCACGGCGTCGGCGAAATCGTCCACCAGCGCCCGTTTCAGCCCGAGGTCACCACCGGGGTTCACCCGGTCCATCACCTCGTGGTCGGGCGCGGTCCAGATGTATCCCGCGTACTGGCCCGATCCGCCGAGCGAGGGCCCCTTCTCCACCACCATCGCCGAACCGCCGCCGCGGACCGTCGCGGCCGCGGCCGTCATCCCGGCGATACCACCGCCGAGCACCAGCAGATCAAACATCGCTCACCACACCTCCGCGAAGATCGTCATGCGAGGTCTCCCGGATGAACCAGGCGATCACCAGACCCACCGCAGCACTGCCGACCATGTAGAACGCCGGGCTCATCGTCATGTGGGTGGAGACCACCAGCCACGTCGCGACGAACGACACCGGGCCCGAACCGATCACGCCCGCGATGTTGAACCCGAGCGACACACCGCTGTGCCGAACCCGGGTCGGGAACCACTCGGAGAACTGCGTGTACACGACCCCCTGCACGGCCGCGAACGGGATGTTGAGGACCAGGCCCGCGGCGAGCGCGAGCGGGTAGCTGCCCAGCTCCATCAGCGCGAAGCACGGCACGGCGAGGACGACGAACCCGCCGAAACCGGACAGCAGCACCGCGCGCCTGCCGTACCGGTCGCTGAGACGTCCGGCCAGCGGGATGAGCAGCAGCGGCATCAGCGACACGATCGCGGTGACCCACATCGACCCGGAGAGCTCGTAATCGAGCACCTTCGTCAGGTGCACCACGATGTAGATCGAGGCGAGGCTGCCGGCCGTCAGCTGGGCGAAGCCGATGCCGATCGTCAGCAGCAGGGCGCGGCGGTGGTTCTTCATGACCTCCATGACCGGTGCCTTCACGGGCTCGGAGGTCGCCAGCATCTCCTTGAACAGCGGGGAATCCTCCACCCGGATCCGGTAGAGCAGGCACCCGATCAGCAGCGGCCCGGCGAGCAGGAACGGGACCCGCCAGCCCCACGCCGACATCTGCGCATCGGTCAGCAGCACGCTCAGGACACCGACGACGATCGACGCCGTCGACATCCCGACCGCGCAACCGATCGACGTCGCCGACCCGAAGAACCCGCGCCGCTTCGGCGGTGCCGATTCGTTGGCCAGCGCGGTCGCCCCGCCGACCTCACCACCGGCCGAGATGCCCTGCGCCACGCGCAGCACGGCCAGCAGCAGCGGCGCGGCGACACCGATGCTCGCGAACGGGGGAAGCAGACCCGCGCCGAAGGTCGCCACTCCCATGATCGTCACGGTGATGAGGAGGACGCGTCTTCGGCCGAGCCGGTCACCGAGGCGGCTGAAGACGAAACCGCCGATCGGGCGGGCGAAGAACCCGCCTCCGATGAGCGCCAACGTGGACAGCAGGCTCGCGGCCCCGCTGGTGGACGGGAAGAAGACCGGCGCGATGACCACCGCGAGGTAGCCGTAGATCGCGAAGTCGTAGTACTCCACCGCCGTGCCTGCAGCGGCCGCGATGCTGGCGCGCTTGCCGACGAGCAGCTGTTCCCGGGATGTGGTTTCGCTGATGGTTGAGGTCACCGTTGATCCTCCATATCGGCGGCAGGCACGCGGTCCTCCCGCATTCCGCCGGTCACCGGGTTCCACCGGTCACCGGTCACTCGGCGTCGACGCGCAGACCGGTCAGCAGGCTCTCCTGGTGGGTGTGACGGTCACCGAAGAGCACCGCGCTCGTGGCCGCCCGGCGGAAGTGCAGGTGCGCCGGGTGCTCCCAGGTGAACCCGATGCCGCCGTGCACCTGGATGGTCTCGGCGGCGACGTACTCGTAGGACCGGCTGCAGGCCAGCGCGGCGGTGGCGGCGGCGATGCCGGCCTCCGACGAGTCCTCCGCGATCGCGCAGGCGGCCCACAGCGACGCCGACCGCGCGGACTCCAGCTCCACGGCCATGTCGGCGCAGCGGTGCTTGATCGCCTGCAGCATCCCGATCGGACGTCCGAACTGGACGCGGTTTCTGACGTGCTCGACGGCCATGTCGAGCGACGCCGCCGCGCCGCCGGTCTGCTCGCAGGCCAGCGCCGTCACCGCGCGGTCGCGCACCCGCGCGAGCACCCGCTCGCCCGTGCCCGGATCGCTGACCAGCCGTGCCGGTGCTCCGTCGAAGCTGACGGTGGCCAGTTGGCGGTTCGGGTCCATCGCGCGGTCGGCGGTGCGGACCACACCCGGCGCGTCCCCTTCGACGACGAACAGCGCCAGCCCGTCTTCCGCCCGGGCCGCGACGAACAGCAGATCCGTCGTGGCGCCTTCGACGACCAGGAGCTTGCGGCCGGTGAGGCGCCAGGTGTCGCCGTCGTGCGCGGCGCGCGCCTGGATGCTGTTCTCGTCCCAGCGGTCCGGGGTTTCGGCCCAGGCCAGCGTGGCAGTGCGCTCACCACCGGCCAGCGCAGGCAGCAGCTGCTTCCTGCGGTCCTCCGCCTCCGCCCCCTCGGCGCGCAGGAGCACGCCGACGCCGAGCACGGCGGTGGCGAACCACGGCAGCCGGACCAGGGATCGGCCCAGCTCCTCGGCCACGACCGCGACCGGGCGGAACCCGGCGCCCGCGCCGCCGCAGGTCTCGGGCACGTCCAGCCCGACCACGCCGAGCTCGCCGGCGAGCCGGCTCCACACCGCGGGATCCCAGGCACGTTCCTCGCGCATCGCGCCGAACACCGCCGTGAAGTCCGCGTGCTCGCGCAGGAAGTCCCGGACGGCACCGCGGAACTCCTCGACGTCCGCGTCGTGAGTCAGCCTTCGGGTGGTCACGCCGCACCACCCGCCGCCGGTTCGGCCTCGTCCGCGTCCGCGAGCAGCTCCGCGTACCGACCGAGCGCCTCCCGGGTGAGTTCGGGCCCGGTGTAGGGCGGGAAGAGCCCGTCATCCGGCGTCGTGCTGCGCAGCAGCGCCTTGGCGAGGTTGGTCTTGTGGACCTCGGTGGCACCGTCGGCGAGCCCCATGTGGAACGACTCCATCACCCACTTGCCGAACGGCAGCTCCTTGGAGATGCCCAGCGAGCCGTGGATCTGGATGGCTCGAGACGAGACGTCCATCAGCACCTTCGGCATCGCCGCCTTCACCGCGGCGATGTCGGCGCGCACCGCGCGGTAGTCGTTGTGCTTGTCGATCTTCCACGCCGTCCGCAGCACCAGCAGGCGGAACTGCTCGATCTGGATCCAGGAGTCGGCGATCATCTCCTGCACCAGTTGCTTGTCCGCCAACCGCGCGCCCTTCGTGGTGCGCGACACCGCGCGGCGCTTCATCAGCTCGAACGCGCGCTGGACCAACCCGACGGTGCGCATCGCGTGGTGGATGCGGCCACCCCCGAGCCGGGTCTGCGCGACGGTGAAACCTTCGCCGCGCCGCCCCAGCAGGTTCTCCGCCGGCACCCGAACATCGGTGTAGCGCAGGTACTGGTGGGTCCCCACGGCCTCCTCGTGACCCCACACCGACACGTCACGCACCCGCTCGACCCCCGGTGCGTCCGCGGGCACCACGAACATCGACATCCGATCGTGCGGCGGGGCGTCCGGCTCGGTCACCGCCAGAACGATCAGGAACTCGGCGAACAACGCGTGCGAGGAGAACCACTTCTCCCCGTTGATGACCCAGCTGTCACCGTCGAGCACCGCGGTGGTGCGGAAGCCCGTCGGGTCGGACCCACCGTGCGGCTCCGTCATCGAGAACGAGGACACGATGGAACCCTCGATCAAGGGATCCAGGTAGGTCTTCTTCAGGAAGTCGCTGCCGTAATGGGCGAGGATCTCCGCGTTCCCCGAATCCGGTGCCTGGCAACCGAACACGACCGGCCCGGAGTGCGTGCGACCCAGCTTCTCGTTCAGCAGCGCCAACCGCAGCTGCCCGTACCCCTTACCACCCAGCTCCGGCCCCAGGTGGCAGGCCCACAGCTCGCGCTCCCGCACCCGCTCCTGCAGCGGCCTGATCAGCGCGTTGCGCCGCGGGTCGCGGGTGTTCCAGGCGTGCTCGACCACCTGGTCCACCGGTTCGACCTCGTCGCGGACGAACTCCTCGACCCAGTCCAGCTCCCGCTGCACATCGGGGTCGGTCTCGAAATCCCAAGCCATGCCCATCGTCCTCTCAACGGGTCAGAACCGTGCACGCGCTGATCCCCGGCGCACCGTAGACATGCGTGAACCCCACCCGCGGTCGAGACGGCACCTGGTGGGCGCCGGCGTCACCGCGCAGCTGGAGCGCGTTCTCGTAGATCTGGCGCAGCCCGGAGGCGCCGACCGGCTCACCGTTGGCGATGCACCCGCCGTCGGTGTTGATCGGCAGCCGCCCGTGGATCGCGTTGTCCCCGGCCTTGATCAGCCGCTCCTGCTCACCGTGCTCGCACAGCCCGGTCTCGGCCATGTGCATCAGCTCCGCACCGGACTCGGTGTCCTGGATCTGCGCAACGTCCACTTCGGACGGACCGATCCCGGCGGCCTCGAACGCCGCCTGCGACGCCTCCACCGTCGGCGACTCCGCGCGCTCCACGGCGATCCAGGGCGCGTACACCTCGAACGATCCGTAGCGCCGGCTGCGGAACGCCGCACCCCGCAGGAAGATCGGCTTGTCGGTGTACCGGCTCGCCTCCTCCGCGCGGCACAGCACCAGGGCGGCCGCGCCCTCACCCGGTGAGCAGTACATGTACTGGGTCAGCGGATGCGAGATCATCGGCGCTGCGGCGATGTCCGCCGCGGTGAGCTCGGCTCGCCGCCACGCGTTCGGGTTCAGCGCTCCGTTGCGGAACGACTTCTCCGCGATCAACGCGAGGACGTCGGGGCTGATGTCGTGGTCGTGCAGGTACCGCTGGATCTTCATGCCGAAGAACTGGGTGGTGACCATCATCCCGGTCTCGCCGTACCACGAGCCGATGCCGTGCTCGGCCGGGTCGACGTTGAACGCGCCCCTGGGATGCTTGTCGAAGCCGATCACGATGCCGAGGTCGTGCTGCCCGGAGCGGATCGCGGCGTCGGCCGAGATCAGCGCCGAACCACCGGTGGCACAACCGTTGGCCACGTTGATGAACGGCAACCCGGTCAGCCCCAACTCCGAGACCAGCGTGTCGGCGTCCCCGGCCGAGTGCGAGCCGCCGAACCCGAACTGCATGTCCGAGAAGGACAAGCCCGCGTCCCGCAACGCCTCCCGCGCGGCGTGCACCGCCTGAGCGCGGCCGGAGACGCCCTCGGTCCGTCCGAACCGGTGAATCCCGATCCCGACGATCGCCACTCCGTCCGTCATGTCCGCACCTCCCGGTCCGGGGCGAACGCGAAGGTGTGCACCGTCGCGCCGTCGTCGGCGGTCCGGAACGGCACCAGCTCCAGGTGCATCGGCATCCCGATTTCCAGCGCCTCCGGATCCGATTCCGTCAACCGGGTTTCCACCAGGAGCTGTCCCGGCAGCTCGACGTAGCCCAACCCGAACGGCTCGAACTCCTCCGGTCCCGCGTACGGCTCCTTCGGGCGGAAGCCCTGGACCGTGAACGTCCAGAGCGTGCCGTTGCGCGCCAGCGGAGTGTCCACCATGGAATCTCCGGTGCAGCGCGGGCAGCCCGCCTGCCGGGGGAACGTGCACGCGGCGCAGTCGGCGCACCGGCTGCCCAGCAACGCGGGTCCGTCAGGCGTGTCGGTGACGAGCGCGTCGTCCACCAACCTCATGGCGACTCCTGTCATGGCGCGGCCAGCCTCCCCCCGTCTACGGCCAGCAGCGACCCGGTCGTGTAGCTGGACGTCGGTCCGCACAGGTGCAGCGCCGCTCCGACGATCTCCGCGGGATCACCTCCGCGCTTCGAGGGCCAGGTCTCGGCCATCTCCTCGAACGCGTCCATGTCCCACGCCGAACTGATGTCGGTGAAGAACGGCCCCGCGAGGATCGTGTTCACCCGCACCAGCGGCCCGTACTCCTGCGCGAAGCCCGCGGTGAGCGTGTTCAACGCCGACTTCGCCGCCGCGTACGGCAGATCGCCGCGAGTCGGTCGAACCGAGGCCATCGAGGAGATGTTGAGGATGGCGCCGCCGTCGCGGGAGGCCATCCGCTCGCCCGCGAGGGCCATCAGGCGGAACGGCCCCTTGAGGTTGACTCCGATCACCTTGTCGAACAGCTGCTCCGACACCTCGGCCAGGCTCGGGTAGACCGGAGCGATGCCCGCGTTGTTCACGACGATGTCGACCGGCCCGAGGGACTCCTCCACCTCGTCGAGCAAGGCGGGGAGTCGTTCCCAATCACCGACGTGAGCTCCGTGCGCGGTCACCCGGCGTCCCGTGGCCTCGGCGAGTTCGCCCGCGAGCTGCTCGCAGGCGTCCTTCTTCCGGGACACCACCGCCACATCCGCACCGGCGGCGGCGAAGGCGATCGAGATCTCCCGGCCGAGCCCGCGCGAACCACCGGTCACCAGCGCGGTGCGCCCTCGGAGCGGGTTCTGCTGCGGCCGCGCCGCGGCGACCGCCTCCGCCACGGTGCGCGCCGATCCTGAGCTGTCTGGCTGCATGGCCACTCCCGTCTCGTGTCCGTCCTGCCGCTACCGCGGGATGTCGCGCCACGGGACGTTCTTGTCCCCGCGCGGTTCGGTGGGCAGGCCGAGAATGCGTTCGGCGATGATGTTGCGCTGGATCTCGTCCGACCCGCCCGCGATCCGGTACCCGGGTGCGCCGAGCACGTGCTCGGTCCACTGGTACGCGTCGTCACCGGTGTCGGCGATCAGCCGGTTTCCGAGCACGGTGGCCGCGACTTCGCTGACCTGCTTGAGCTTCTGCGCCCACGCGAGCTTGCGCAGCGAGCCGATGGCCGACGGTTCGCCACCGTCCAGCCGCGCCTCGCGGTCCCGGGTGGCCGCCAGTTCACCGAGCTTCTCCTGCACCCACACGTCGGCCAGGCCGCGCCGCACGTCGGGGTCGCCGAGCCTGCCCAGCCTGCGCGCGGTCGCCACCAGGTGCCGATAACCGCCGCCGAGTTCGGTGTTCGCACCGGAGTGGCTGCGCTCGAACCCCAGGGTGGCGAGGGTGACCTTCCAGCCCGCACCGACCTCACCGAGACGCCACTCGTCCGGGATGCGGACGTCGTCGAGGAAGACCTCGCAGAACGACGATCCTCCCGACATCTGACGCAGCGGCCGCACCTCGACGCCGGGGGTGTCCATCGGCAGCAGGAACGCCGTGAGGCCGCGGTGCTTCGGGACGTCCGGGTCGGTGCGAGCGATGAGCTCGCCCCACCCGGCGAACTGGGCACCGGAGCTCCAGACCTTCTGCCCGTTGACCACCCACTCCGCTCCTCGCCGCTCGGCCCGGGTGGCCAGCCCGGCGAGGTCGGATCCCGCGGACGGTTCGGAGAACAGCTGGCAGGCGAGCTCGTCGCCGCGCAGCAGCGGCCGGACGAGGCGCCGGCGCTGCTCGGGGGTGCCGAACAGGTCGATCGTCGGTGCGATCAGATGCGCGCTGACCGACGCCAGCTCGTGCTGGCCCGGCGTGTCGAACGCACGCTCCAGCTCCGCGAACGCCTCCTCGTGCGCGGGTGTCAGCCCGCCGCCTCCGTCGGATTCGGGCCAGGTCAGCGCGCCGTATCCGGAGTCGAACTTGCGGCGCTGCCATGCGCAGACGCGGTCGAGCAGCGCGCGTTCCTCATCAGCCGGCAGGTTGTGGAACACCGACACCGACGCGCGGGACGCATCGGTGTCCTGCCGCGGAGTCGCGTTCTGCGCAAGCCATTTCCGCGCCTCGGCGACGAAATCATCGATGCTCGTCATCGGGCCGTCCACCCTCCATCGACCGCCAGCACCTGACCGGTGCAGTAGCTCGACGCCGCTGATGCGAGGAAGAGCAGCGCGCCGTCCAGCTCGGAGCCCTCTCCGGCCCGGCGGAGCATGGTGTTGCGCTCGATCCAGCGCACCGACCGGTCGTCGGCGAACAGTTCGTCGTTCATCTCCGTGTGGAACCACCCCGGCGCCAGCGCGTTGACGCGCACGCCGCGCTCACCCCAGTGCCCGGCGAGTTCCCGGGTGAGGCCGATCAGCCCGGCTTTGGCCGAGGCGTAGCTCGCGCCGCCCAGCGGTGCCGCGGAGACCAGCCCGAGGATCGAGCTGACGTTGATCACCGACAGCGACCCGGCGTCGGCCGCGCGAGCCGCGAGCTGCGCCAGGTGGAAAGGCGCGACCAGGTTGGTGCCGAGCACGCCCGCGAATCCGGACGGCGTCTCGTCCGACGGCTTCGCGCCGCTTTCCGTGCCGGCGTTGTTCACCAGCACATCGACCGCTCCGCTCTCGGCGGTGATCGCGGCGATCAGCGCCTCCCTGGCCTCCTCGTCCGAGAGGTCGGCCGGCAGGACGCGCAGCGCCGGATTCGTCGCCGCCAGCGCGTCGAGCTTCTCCTTGCGCCGGGCCGTGATCCACACGGTCGCGCCCGCTGCGGCCAGCACGGTCGCGAACCGCGCACCCAGGCCCGACGACGCGCCGGTGACCAGCGCGGTCCTGCCCTGCATCCCGAACAGCTCCCCGGGAGTCGGCACCGTCATCGCGACCACTCCTCGAGGATCGAACGCCCGGAAACGATCAGCGCGTCGATGGTGGCCGGCAGCTGCTCCTGAACGGGGTCGTGGTGCACGCCCTCGCGATGCCGCTTCAGGTTGTGCCCCATGATCGCGGCCATCTTCATCCGCCCGAGCGCGCGGAACCACGCGTAGTCCGGTGGCTCCGGGTTCCCGCAGGCCGCGAGCAGCTCCGCTTCGGACGGCAGCTCCGGCACGACGCGGCCGACACCGGGGAACAACGCGCCGTCGGTGAACACGCCGAACCAGCCGAGGTCGACCCGCGGATCACCGATGCTCCAGATCTCCCAGTCGACCAGCGCGGTCGGCTCGGCACCCGCGCAGAGCAGGTTTCCGAGCCGGAAGTCGCCGTGCACCAGCACCGGGGCCACCGCCTCGGGCACCGCGGCCTCCAGCGCGGACAGCAGCGCGTCCGAACCGGAGCGGAGCTCCTCGGGAACGGCGTGCATCGTCCTGGTCCAGCGCGCGAGCTCGTCCGCGGGGCGGAGCGGTTCCGGGACATCGCCGCCCGCCGAGCGCAAGCCGGCTTCGATCTCCGCGAGAGGAACGGCGTGGAGCTCGCCGAGGATGCGTGCCGCCGCGACCATCCGCTCCCGGGCGATCCCCGGTGGGAGCGGATGGTCTTCGAGCACCGGTTCCTCCGCCGTTCCCCGAGCGCGCTCCATGGCGAACCAAGCCGGTTCCACCTCGCTCCGGGCGGTGACGGCCGGCAGCGGCAGCCCGGACCCGATGCCGGCCCCGGCCAGCGCCGACAGCACGTGCGACTGCCGCAGGACGTCGTTGCGTCCCACCGCGCGCCGCCCCGGCGGCACCGCCTTGACGACGTGGTCGTTCCCGACGGGGTCGGTGACCACGTAGGTCAGTCCGCTGCGGCCACCGTCCAGCGTCCGCAACGGGCCTGACCCGCCGAGCTTGGCACGCACCCGCGCACCGAGCTCGGGATCGGCGTCCACGACGGCCGACTTCGTCATCGCAAGCTCCTTCGCCAGCAAGGCCACCACTGCTCGATCACCACGCAACGGACCACCGGCTCAGCGACCGGTCCACTTCGGATCGCGCTTCTCCAGGAACGCGGAGACACCTTCGGCCGCGTCCTGGGAGTTGAGCGTGACGCCCACCGCGAGGTGCTCCAGCACCATCAGCGAGGCGATGTCGGCGTCCAGACCCCGGTCCACCGCCATCTTGGTGAGCTTCATCTGGAACGGGCTCTTGTCCGTGAGGTGGCTGATGAACTCCTCGACGGTCTCGTCGAGCTCGTCGGCCGGGGCGCTGGTGTTGACGAGGTCGAAGTCGTCGGCCTCCTTGCCGCTGAGCAGCTTGCCGGTGAGCATGAGTTCCTTGGTCTTGCGGATGCCCAGCATGCGCGGCAGGCGGTAGATCGGACCGGCGCCGCCGAACAGGGCTCGGCGGATGTGGAAGTCGCCGATCTTCGCGTCCTCGTCGGCGATCGCGAAGTCGCAGGAGATCATGACCTCGAACCCGCCGGCGGTGGCGTAGCCCTCGATGACGGCCACCGACGGAGTCGACATGTTGTAGAGCCGGTCGCAGACCTTGGCCGACACCACGGCGACGTCCATCGCGGTGCTCGAACCGATGAAGTCGGACTGCAGGCTGTCCAGGTCGAAGCCGGACGAGAAGGTGTTCTCACGCCCGCGGAAGACCAGGACGCGCAGCTCGGGGTCGTTGTCGATCTCGGTGATGATCTCGTCGAGCCGGTTGAGCATCGGCACCGTGATGCAGTTGCGCTTGTGCGGGCGGTTCAGCCAGACGCGCGCGACGTTGCCGTCCTTCTCGAACTGGATGTCGTCCTCGACTGCCATGTTTTCCTCCTTGAACTGACTTCAATTCAATACTGGGTCGCGGACTGGCCCCTGTCAATACTTCGAGCGCTCCCGGTGTCGCTCAGGAGGACACGTCGAGCTCGACAGCGAGGCCTGCGGCCCGTCCCTCGGCGATGGCATGGCCGACCTGGCGGGGCGCGACGCAGTCCCCGATCGCGCTCGCGCACGCGCCGTTCGCCCCCGTCAACGGCCGGGCCAGACGTTCACCGACCTGCACCACGACATCGGCGTCCACGGCCTCCCGGCTCCCGTCGAAGACGTTCTCCAGCTGCGCCACCGGTTTCGCAGCCACCAGCCGATGCAGGACGCGAACCCGCAACGGCGCCCCCTGATGGCGTTCGAGGAACTGGGTGCGCGACTCCGCGGGGATCGTCGCGGCGAACCCCGCCCCCGGAGTCACGTAGACCACCCGAGCCACATCGGATGCCAGCGCGGTCTCGATGGCACCGATCCCCTGCCACCAACCGAACCCGTCATCGGCGATGACCACCGTTTCCGCGCCGTCGAACAGCTCGCGCGTGACGTCCCAGGAACGCACCGCACCCGGAATCGGAGATGCGGCCTCGTTCGCACCGATCGCCCACACGACCTCACCGGCCGCCGCGACGTCCGCGTCGGACACCGGAGCTCCCAGGCGCAGGTCGATGTCCAGCGCGTCGATCCGCCGCCGGAAGTAGGTGATCAGATCGGCCCAGCCGGACCGGTTCGGCACCGCCGCAGCCAGACGCAGCTGACCACCGATGTCGCGTTCCTCCTCCACCAGCGTCACGCGCACGCCGCGCTCGGCGGCGGTGACAGCGCACTCCAGCCCCGCGGGTCCGGCACCGACGACGAGCAGGCCGCCCTCCCGCCGCCTTCGCGGTGGGGCCAGCACCAGTGGCCGCGCCGGCCTGCGCGCCTCGCCCGCGGGTGCGAGGTCGGGATTGACGACGCACAGGCCCGTGGGTTCGTAGGTGCGGCAGTCCTGCAGGCAGGCCGTGCACGGCCGGATCTCCTCGGCGCGGCCCCCGAGCACCTTGCGGGCGAAGTCCGGGTCGGCGATGTGCGCCCGCGCTGACCCCACCAGGTCGGCGGCGCCACTGGTCAGCGCCTCAGCGATGCCCTCCGCATCGCGGAACGCCGAGCACAGCACGAGCGGGACGTCCAGGGCCGCGCGCAGCTCGGCCGACCGGCCCAGCAGCGGAGGCCGGTCCGTGGCCATGTCCGGCACGTACCGCCCGCGATCACCCCAGGTGAAGTTGAGGTAGTCGAACGGCGCCTCGGCCGCGACGCACGGCAACGACTCGACGAGGTGATCAGTGGTCAGGTGCGCGGGGCCGCTGCCTTCCGTGGACACCCGGACTCCGATGACCGCATCGTCACCCGCCCCTTCGCGCACCGCCTGCACGACCTCGGCGAGCGCACGCGCCCGCCCGGCCGCACCGCCGCCGTACCGGTCAGAGCGGGTGTTCGCGGCCGGCGACAGGAACTGCGCGAGCAGGTAGCCGTGCGCCGCGTGGATCTCGATGACCTGGAACCCCGCCTCGGCGCAGTGCCGTGCGCTGAGCCGGAAATCGTCGGCGATCCGAGCGAACTCCTCGGTGCCGAGCGCGCGAGCGGCGGCGGGTTCGCGCGGGCCCCGGATCGGGCTCGGGGCGACGAACGGCAGGAACGTCCCCGCACCCAGCGTCTCCCTGCCGAGGTGACCGAGCTGGATCCCGGCCACCGCACCACCGGAGCGGATGCTCTCGGCGCGCAGTCTCAGGCCCGGCAGGGCCCGCCCGGCGTAGGCCTCGGTGAGGATCCGGTTGCGCAGGATGGAGTCGGGCGACACCTGGGTGCCGCCGGTGATGATCAACCCGGCCCCACCGCGGGACAGACGGGACCAGTAGCGCGCGTCCTGCTCGTCGGGAACGCCTTCGGTGACGGTCGCGAGTCCGTGGGCGGAAACGACCAGCCGGTTGCGGAGTTCGAGCGAGCCGATCCGGAAGGGCCTGTTGGCGGGGTGGTTCACGGAGCTGTTCACAACATCCCCAATTCACACGTTGTGACAGAGACTTGGATTCACCATACTGAACTCACTTCAATTCAGAGTCCAGGCCTGAACCGATGAGGAGCAGCATGCGCGCGTACCGGATGTTCGCCGACGGCAGCAGCGGGCTGACCGAGATCGCCTCGCCCGTGCCGACGGCCGGCCAGGTTCGGCTGGAGGTCCTGGCCGCCGGCATCTGCCAGTCGGACCTGCACGTCATCGACGCGGCCGGCACCGGACCTGCCACGGCCTGGCCGACGCCGTACACGCTCGGCCACGAGATCTGCGGGCGGGTCGCCGAACTCGGGCCGGGCACGACCGGTGTCCACGTCGGCGACCAGGTGATCGTCCACAGCCCGTGGGGGTGCGGGCAGTGCCCGCGGTGCGCGGCGGGAAGGCCGAACTACTGCGACCGCCCCGATCCGAACGCGGCGGGCATCGGTCTGGGCGTCAACGGCGGGCTCGCCGATGAGGTGGTCGTCGAGGCCGGGCGCCTCGTTCCCGCCGACGGTCTCGATCCGGCCCTCGCGGCGACGCTGGCCGACGCGGGGCTCACGTCGTACCACGCGATCAGCGGCTGCCGGGACGCGCTCGCCGAACCGGACGCGATCGCGCTCGTGATCGGCGTCGGCGGCCTGGGCCACCTCGCGATCAGCGTTCTCACCGCCACCTCGAACGCCCACGTCATCGCCGTGGACGTCCGCGCCGACGCCCGCGAACTCGCGCTCACCTGCGGCGCAGCCACCGCCTGCGCACCGGACGAGGTGCACGGCGCGCTGCACGGGCGGCGCGCGGACGTCGTGCTGGACTTCGTCGGCAGCGACGCGACGATGGCGCTGGCCGCGCGATCGCTGCGGCGGAGCGGCGAGATCGTCGTCATCGGCAGCGCAGGCGGCACGCTGCCCGTCGCGAAGGGCGCCGCGCTGCCCCCGGGAGCGCGGGTGCACCTCCCGTTCTGGGGAGCCCTCGACGAACTCGTCGAGGTCGTCGCGCTCGCGCGCGAGCACGGCCTCCGCGCCGAGACCACGACCTACCCGCTCGACGACGCGGACCGGGCGCTCGACGACCTCCGGCACGGCCGGGTCCTCGGCCGCGCCGTGGTCCTCCCCCAGCGCAGCCCGAAGCCCTGAAAACCCACAACCTCCAGGAGACCTCGTGGAAAGCGTTCAAGTGCAGGTGCTCGAGCTGCCGGCCGGCGAGGTCGGCCGGCACCACTTCGAGCTCACGACCGTCGACCTGCCTGACCCCGGCCCGGGGCAGGTGCTGGTGCGCAACACGTGGACATCGGTGGATCCCGGGCTGCGGCTGCGGCTGCGCGCCGACGCACCGCAGGGCTACTTCCCCGCCTTCCCTCCCGGCGAGGCGATGGACGGCGTCTTCGCCGTCGGCGTCGTCGAGGAGTCGCAGGCCGAAGGCTTCCCCGTCGGCAGCACGGTGTGGCACTCCTACGGCTGGCGCAGCCGTGCGGTGGTCGATTCCGGCGAGGTCGCGATGAACGGCATCGCGAACCTGCGCCGGCTCGACGTCGACGGGATTCCGGCCCAGGCGTACCTGGGCCCGCTCGGCGCGATGGGCCTGACCGCCTACGCGGGCCTGCACGTGATCGACGCGCTGGCCGACACCGGCACGATCTGGGTGTCGGCCGCTGCCGGCGCCGTCGGGAACCTGGTCTGCCAGATCGCGAAGCTCAGCGGCCTCCGGGTCGTGGCCAGCGCCGGAAGCGACGAGAAGGTGGCCTGGCTGCTCGACGAGATCGGCGTGGACACCGCCTTCAACTGGCGGTCGCGACCGTTGACGGAGTCGCTGCAGCAGGCCGCGCCCGAGGGTCTGGACCTCTGCTTCGACTCCGTCGGCGGCGCTCACCTCGAAGCCGCGCTCGACGCGTTGAACGACCGCGGCCGGATCGCGCTGTGCGGGTCGATCTCCGAGTACGACGGTGCGGCAGCCGGGCCGCGCAACCTGTTCCTCGCCACCTCGAAGAACCTCACGCTGTGCGGATTCCGCGGCAGCGCCCACGTTCCGCTGCTCGACGAGATGCAGCGACGGCTCGGCGGCTGGCTCGCCGAGGGGCGCCTCGTCCACCGGGAGACCGTCTACGAAGGACTCGAGTCCGCACCCACCGCGCTGGCCGACATGATGGCCGGGCGCACAACGGGCAAGACCCTCGTCCGGATCTGAGTGCGTGAGAGCTCGCACGCGCGCCCCCTTCGACTTTCGGCACCACCCTCCGCCCGAAGAAGTAGTTGAACTGATGTCAATTCATATCTACGGTGTCGACACTGCGGCCGAAGGACTGCGACGGTCGTTGCCGAGCGCAAAGGAGCGCCGATGTCGACACAAGCAATGCGTGATCGCGAACGCTTGGCCCGCCGTGCCAGCGTGGCAGCATCAGCCGGAACCGCCATCGAGTACTACGACTTCGCCATCTACGGTTACCTCGCCGTCGTTCTGGCACCGCTCTTCTTCCCCGCGGGCGACAGTCTCGTCGGTCTGCTCGGGACGCTGGGGGTGGTCGCCACCGGATCTCTGGCGAGACCCCTCGGCGGCTTGATCTTCGGTCGCATCGGCGACCGGCGCGGCCGCAAGGCCGTGCTCATGGCCACCGTCGCGGTGATGGGGACGGCCACGATGCTGACCGGGCTGCTGCCCACCTACGCCTCCATCGGCATCGGGGCACCCATCCTCCTGACCCTCCTGCGCATCGTTCAGGGCCTTGCGGCGGGAGGGGAGATCGGCGGGGCAGCCTCGCTGTCCACCGAATCGGCCCCGTCCCGGCGGCGCGGCCTGTTCGGGTCCGCGACCTCGATCGGGATTTCGCTCGGCATCGCCGGCGCCGCCGGGACCGTCGCGGTCCTGAGCGCCCTCACGTCCACGCAGCAGATGAGCAGCTGGGGCTGGCGTGTGCCGTTCCTCATCGCCGCGCCCCTGCTGGTGGGGGCGGTCGCTTACCGGATGCGGGTCGAGGACTCCCCGCTGTTCGTGCAGATGGCAAAGAGATCGGCGCCGCCCAAGGCGCCCGTGACCGAGGTGCTTCGGACGCACAAGGCCTCCGTCCTGCGGGTCATCGGCATCGCCTACTCGACCATGACCACCGGCGGGATCGCCTCGGTCTACCTGCTCGTCCACCTCTCGGCGGTGCTGGACTACCCGCTGACCGGGTCGCTGTGGCTGATCGTGCTGATCGTGCTCATGCCGCTGGCGGTCATCCCGTGGGCAGGCGCCCTGAGCGACCGTCTCGGTCGACGCCGCGTCCTCGCAGGCGCGATGCTGGGGTTCGTCCTGCTCGCGGTCCCGTGCTTCTGGGTGATGCAGCAGGGTTCGCTCGTCCTGGCCATCGTTGCCGCGCTGGTGCTCAACATCCCCTTCAGCATCCAGCAGGGCGTGGTCTACACCCAGTACAGCGAGTTGTTCCCGACCAGGGTTCGCTACACCGGGATCTCGCTCGGCTTCAACGTGGGCGGCGTCATCGGGACGGGACTCGTGTCCCTGATCGCCACCGGGCTGGTCCAGGTCACCGGCCTCACGATCGCTCCGGCTTTCTACGCGGTGTTCGCCGCGCTGACCGGTCTCATCGTCGTCGCGACGATGCGCGAGACCTCGCGGGAGGACATGTCCGAGGAGGAGAGCCCGGCTGCCGACGAGCCGGACTCCCCGCCGGTTCGGTCATAGGTCGTCCGCGGCGCCCGCTCCGCGACGCACCGGAGCGGGCAGCCAGGACCCCGCGACGACTTCCTGCCCGGGCGAGTAGATGCGCAGGATCAGGTAGAACTCGCCCTCCGGGCACGGAAGCCAGTTCGCGGCACCGGGATCGGCGTGGCTGAGCACCAACCGCGCCGGTCCCCCGTCACCGACGAGCGCGGCACTGCCCAGGGCGTGGCGGTGCACGGGGTTGGCGTGGAGCCGACCCGTCTCGACGTGGTAGAGGGTCACGCTCCAGAACGCGGTGTGCGGTGGCTGCGCGGCGAATTCGAGGACGTACGGACCATCGCGCCCGGCCAGCCTCTGCCCGGTGGAGTCCACGTGCGTGTTGAACGACGTGTTCTCCTCTGCGACGTTCGCGCCGAGACCGACGTGGTTCATCACCGCCCGAGCGAGGAAGTTGTGCCCGTGCGCCCCCTTGTCGAGGACGCGCGTCCAGCCGGTCCCGGTGGCAACGCCCAGCTGGGGGCGCGAGGAGCGCAGCAGGGTCTGCGCGGTGGCGAAGGAGCGCTCCAGCGCGCCCGCCGTTGCCGGGTCGAGCGCCGCCGGATCCCAGGGCGTCGGCCCGAGCAACCCCAGGGCCCGGAACTGCCGCACGTGGACCCATTCGTCACGGGGGAAGGCGTTGAGGCGCAGCACCGCGTCGAACGCCCGGTAGAACGCGCGCCAGTCCTCCTCGACCTCATCGGCGCCCACGACGGGACCGAGGTCGCCGCCGGGTGCCCCACCCGCCAAGGTGACCTGGTCCTGGAGCTCGTGGACCACGTCGAGGTCACCGTCCAGCACCTGGATTCGCAGCAGCAGCCAGATGATGGCGGTCGCCACCCGCACGACGGTGACGTCATCGGGCGCTTCTCCCGTCCAGTCGGGCGGGACCAGCCAGTAGCGGGCCGCGGCCGCGCCGAAGGTCCGGGCGCTGATGTTGATGGAGTTGCTGTAGGCGTCGACCACCTGGACGGTGAAGTAGCGCGTTCCGAAGTCCGGGAGCCGAAGCTCGACCGGTTCCGCACCCACGTGCACCCAGGCGTTGGAGTAGAGGGTGTCCACATTGGGCGCCCGGAAGGCTCGGAACTCGGGGCCGGCCGGGCTGCGCTCGTGGAGGAACGAGGCCATCGGTCCCGGCGCGCCGGGGCGCAGCACCTGCTCCGACATCTGCGCGTACTGCAGCACGGCGGGCGTGGCGTAGATCGTGGCCTGCACGCCCAGCGCCTCGATCCAGGACGCGCGGCTCCCCTGCTCGGCCGGGAATACGTCGTCACTCGCGGATTTCCCGACCTGGGGCAGATCGTTCGTGTCGTAGCCGAGCGGACCCATGTCTCCCACCCATCCTCACGTGCGCGTCATGTTGTGGATATCGCGCCCCGAGGGCGCGCGGTTCGGCTATGCTAATTGAACCGAGTTCAGATCAGTAGGGAGGCGGCGTGGCCGACGATCGAACGATGGACCTGGACGAGGCCGCGCGGGCGGTCCAGGTGTGGGCCTACCCCCTCGTCTTCGCCCAGCGGGTGCGCCTCAACTTCACCCAGCCGCTGGACCCGACCGCGGAGCGACCGCTCAACTCCGCGGGTGCCCCGCTGAACACCTTCGGACACCAGCGCCGGCTCTCCGATCCGACGCTGACCGTTGGCGTCGCCCCCAACGTCGACACCCTCTACTCGGTCGCCTGGCTGGACGTCCGGCACAACGACTTCACCCTGAAGTTCCCGGACTTCGGCACCCGATACGCGAGCTTCCAACTCGCCCTGCCCGACACCAGCACCCCGATCACGATCAGCGCACCGGCCCCGGGCGAACGCCTGCCCGCGGTCTCGATCGCAGCCGGACCGGAACAGCTCGAAGTCACCGACGGCGAGGTCCGGCTGCACACCCCGTGGCGCTACGTCATGGTCGTCGGGCGGATCTTGGTCGAGCCGGAGGCATCAGACGAGGCTCTCGCCGACGTCCATCGGCTGCAGGACTCGATCGACCTGCAGCGCCTTCCCGTCGCTGCTCCGCCGCCACCCACCTACGACCTGGACCTCGCCCACGTGTCCCGCGAGGCCGAAACCACCGATCCGGACACCTTCGCCCTCGCGCTCCGACAGGTCGTGGCCGACGCCGACCCCGCACTCGTCGACGACTCGCTCCGACTGGCGTTGACCCGGCTGCTGGACAACCCCGCTCAACCGGCGGCCGCCGACGGCCTGCGGCGCGGGCTGCAAGACATCGCCGACCACGTGCGCGGACTCGGGAGGCAGATCAACGGGTGGGCGATCAACGACATCGGAACCGATTTCGGCGCCGACCACCTGCTGCGGGCGGCCGTGGCCCACTCGCAGATCTTCATCAACCCCGTCTCCGAAGCGCTGTACCCGCTCTGCGAGGTCGACTCCAGCGGAGACCTCCTCGACGGGGGCGCGCACGACTACCGGCTGACGTTCGAGAGCGGATCGCTGCCCCCGGTCGGCGCGTTCTGGTCCCTGACCGCCTACCACGCGAAGGGTCTGCTCGTGGCCAACGAGATCGGTCGGTACGCCATCGGTGATCGCACTCCCCGGCTCACCTACGACCCGGACGGATCGCTGACGATCCAGATCAGCGCCGCGCGACCTGATGCGGCGGCGAACTGGCTCCCGGTGCCGGCGGGCCCGTTCAGGCTGATGCTCAGGCTCTACCGACCGACGACCACGAAGTGGGACCCACCCCCGGTAATCCCGGTGCCCCGACGAGAAGTGCCCTGAACTTCCGCGCCTACTGCGGCAGGGTGGCCAGGGTGCCCCGCGACAGCAGGGTGCGGAAATCGGCGGCGGGCAGCGGCGGGGAGAAGTACCAGCCCTGGTACGCCTGGCAACCCAGCCGATCGAGTTGGTCGAACTGGGCCGCGGTCTCGACCCCCTCCGCGATGCAGGTGTGGCCCGTGGCCCGAGCCATGCCGATCACCGCCTCGACGAGCGCCCGATCGGTGTGATCGGTGGCCATTCCGGCGATGAAGTGGCGGTCGATCTTGATGAGCTGGGTCGGTATGTCCTTCAGGCGGCTCAGGGACGAATAGCCCGTGCCGAAGTCGTCCACGGCGAACCGCAGCCCCTTCTCGGCGAGCTGTCCCATCGAGTCGCAGGCGCGATCGGTCAGGCCCGCGAGGGGCGTTTCCGTGATCTCCAGGACGACGCGTGGCCAGGCCAGGCCGCTGTCGTTGATCACGTCGGTGAGTTCGTCGGCGAAGTGTTCGGTGTCCGGGAGCAGACCGCTGAGGTTGATCGCGATTCCGGCAGGACGCGGTGACGGCCAGGTCGCGGCTTCACTCAGTGCGCGGCGCAGCACGTAGCGGTCCAGGTCGCGCACGAGGTCGCCTCCTTCCGCGACTTCGAGGACCAGGTCCGGAGCCAGCACGCCGTGTTCAAGATGGCGCCAGCGCAGCAACGCCTCGGCCATGACGATGGTGCCGGCGCCGTCAACGATGGGCTGGTAGTGCAGTTCGACGTCGGAATGAGCGATCGCGTCCCGGAGGTCGGTTTCGAGGTGCAGCTGCCGGTTGATGGTCGTCATCAGGGCTGGATGGGCGTGCGACACCTGCCCCGGCCCCGCGTCCTTCGCCTCGAACATCGCCGCGTCGGCGAACCGCAGCAGGTCGTCGCCAGTGGTGCCCGGTTCGTTGACCACTGCCGCGCCGACCGCGGCGGACACCAGCACCACGTGGCCGCGGAGCGGGATCGCGGCGCGCAGGAGATCCGAGACCTCCTCGGTGAGCGCGTCGAGTCCGCCGACGGCGTCCACATCGGAGCAGACGATGACGAACTCGTCCCCCGAGATGTGCGCAGGTGTGCATCCGGCAGGCAAGCCGGTGCTCAACCGATGCGCCAACGCGAGCAGCAGTTCGTCACCCGCCTCGTGGCCGAGCCCGTCGTTGACGCGCTTGAAGTTGTCGAGGTCGCAGTACAGCACCGCTACCTGCGCGCGAATCCCGTTGGCGAGCAGGCCATCGAGGAGTTCTCGGATACCGCGCCGGTTCGGCAACCCGGTCAACTCGTCGTGCGTGGCCTGCTGGTGCCACTCGTTGACTTCGCGAGTTCGAGCGACGCGAAGGTCGGCGCTGGTCCGCAGATGCTGATCGAGCTTCGCGGCGATCGCCACCGCGCCCGCCGCTTCCTCGGCGAACATGGCCACCCGCGGGAGGACCGACGCGGTACCGCCTTCGCTGCGGTCGTACACGGTCAGCGATGCGATCACCGAGCCCCTGACCAGCAGCGGCACCGACATCACCGAGCGAGCGCCGACGTCGGCGGCGTGCTGGACGAACTCCCACCAGCGTGACTCGTGTCCCAGGCTGTCGCTCGTGACGATCTCGCCGGTGCGCAACGCCTGCAGGCACGGCCCGTCACCCACGACCTGCTGCACCTCGTCGAGACCTGCGGCGAAAGCATCACTGGCTCGGGACGTGAACGGCGCCCGCCCCTCAGCACCGGGAACGGTCAGCCCGCAGGACAAGGCCCCGGAACCCACACCGGCGACGCGCGAGAGGACCTCGTCGAGGAAATCTTCCAGAGTGTCCGTCGACAAGATCATGTCGGACAACGGCGCCGGAACCGTGTCCGAGCCGGGAACAGCCATGGCATGTCATCCTTCCAGGCAGCACAACGTCTTTGCGGCGCCTAACAGCGACATACCAGGGTCCGGGGCCCGCCCCGCCACTTCGCGAACACTACGCCCCACGCACGATCACCGCTACGACCGACAACATCCTTTTCGGAATCAAGCACATCCACCGGATGCGCATTCCCGGGGATGAACGGGGAATGCAGGTGTCGATGATCGATCCCATCCGCAGCATCCGGACCGCACGAACGTCCTGCAACGCGACTCCCGGAGAGCACGCGCGTCACTCGTACCCCTTTTGATACCTTGCGCACTTCTCCGCCTGGACATAACGTCGGCACAGCAGAGCCCAGCCCCCGCTCTTCGTTCTCTCGAAGGCGGGGGTTTGTTGCGCTTGCCAGGGCCTTGGGCCACTACGCCGGAATTCCGGACCACTTCCGGAATGCCGTCATGATCGCGCGTCGTTGACGCGCACTCGCATGCGCGGTGCACGCCCCCACTGGCCGGGGCCGTGCACCGCTGCCACTGGGGGCGGGGGCAGACCCGAGACGACCGGGTCGAGGGGGCCCAGAGCCTCGGGTCTGCCCCGTGAAACCACCGCTGCGGAATTCCCGCTGCGGTGCACCCCTGACGGCAGTGCCGCCGCTGAGCACGACCCGCTGGTTCACGCGGTTGCGGTGATGCGGGGGCTGATTCTCGTCAGCCAGAGATCGTCGGCGAGCGGTTGCCCGTTCAGCCGGACCTGCGTCGCAGGACATCGGCCGCCACGGTCCGGTCGACCCCGACGCTGCGGGCGAGATCGCTGAGCCTCATCCGGCGCTCCCGGGCGTAGTCACGCAGCAGGGCGAACGCCGCATCGACGTCGATGCCACCTCGCTCCGCCAATACGCCCTTGGCCTGCTCGATCGTCACTCGGCTGTTGAGGGCGCCTTGAAGCTGTTCGATCACCGTCTCGCTGCGCGCCAGCGCGCGCTGCTGCAGGATGCCGATGGTGGCCACATCGGCCAGCGCCTGGCCCAGCCTCTGGTCGTCCTCGGACAGCGAGGTGACTTCGGTGCTGAACAGGCCCAGCGCTCCGACGGTCTTGGCCCTCAGCCGCAATGGCAGCGCGTGGACCGCCCGGATTCCTTGTCGCCGCGCCTCGAAGGCGAACGCCGGCCAACGCCGGCCGTTGCTCTCCAGGTCATCGACGAGAACGGGCTGGCTCGTGTGGAACGCTTCCAGACACGGCCCTCGTTGATCGGTTTCGAGTTGGAACAGCTCGAGCAGGCGGGCCTGTTCGTTCGACGAAGCCAGCAGGCGCAGGTCGCCGTGCTCATCGATGAGCAGCAGTCCTGCCGCTGACACGTGGAGCAGGTCCACGCAGTGCGCGGCCAGCCTGTGGGTGAGATCGATGACGTCGTAGTCGGCCACCAACGTGTCAGCCATCTCCACGAGCGCCTCGGTCAACGCCTGCTCGCGCCGCGGGGGGCGGGTATTCATGGCGACTCTCCTAGATGCGATGCGAACGTGGTGAACACGAATCGACTTCTACTGAGGCACGTCGGTGAAGCGCAGCCTGCGCGCGACGACATCCGCGCCGACCTCGTCCAACGACCGATCGTGCCGATAGGCGTACGCGCGCAGCCTCACGAACGCCTCCTCAATGCTGATCTCCAGTTGCGCCGAGACCATGCCTGTGGCCTGGTGCACGGCGGCGTGGTGCCCGACAGCAATGTCGGTCAACCCATGCCCGTCCCCCTGCGCCTGAGCCTGCAACAGCGCCAGCGTCACCGCCTCGGCAACGACGAGCGCCTCGGTCACCTCGTGCAACGGGCCGGGCTCAGTCCGGTAGCAGTCCATCGCGCCGATGCTGATCGCGCCGAGCTGCAGCGGGAAGGCGAACAGGGCTCGTGCCCGGGTCGTCTCCGCCTCGTGGATGAACATCGGCCACCGCACCTTCGCGTCGCCGTCACCCAAGTCGGGAACCAGCACCGGTTGTCCGTCGGCGAACGCGGACGCGCAGGGACCCTCGCCGAGGTCGAACTGCAGCTCTTCGAGGCGGGCCCCGGTCGAGTCGCTCGCCCCCAGCAAGGCACGCTCCCCGAGGTAGTTACCACCCATCAGTGACAACCCAACTCCATCCACCGGCAGTGCGTCCAGACACGCAGCGCACAACCGCTCCGGCAGCACGTCGAGGTCGGGGGTGTCCTCGACGATGGCGAAAAGACCGTCCGCAAGACGGCCCCGGTCCACGGCCATTTTGGTTTCCGCCCCTCCTGAGCCGTCTGAACACGGCCCGAAGCCGGGTACGGAAACGGATGTCTGGGTCAACGCATCCGACCATGCCAGTACACACTCGAGTGTACTCGTCATGGTCGCGCACCTGGGAAGACCCGCCGCGGATCCGGAGCGAAGTCGTGGCGCGCGATGCCGGCGCGCGGGCCCCGTCCGCCACTGATTCGTCGACCTCCGAAGCCTTCGATCGAGTTTGCGCACTTCGGGTGGCGGGAACGCCGGGGGCAGACGCATGGCTGGAGTGCGGCGATGAGTCAGGCTTGGACGTTCGCGGGCGCGACCGGCCGAGCGGATGGCTCGGGGGCGTTGGAACGACTCCGCACACGCCAGGCGACGACCATCCGTAGGTGACGCGGCATGCCAGAACTCCCAGACGTCGAAGGATTTCGCCGCGTGGTCGCCGACCACGTCACGGGCTCGAGAGCGCGATCGGTGCGCGTGCTCGACACGGGCGTCGTGCACACCTCACCGGCCGACTTCGCACGTGCCCTGGAAGGGCAGGTGTTCGCGGAGCCGAGCAGGTGCGGCAAATGGCTTCGCGTTCCGACCCGCAACCGTTCCGGTTACCCGCAGCTGCTGGCGCATTTCGGCATGACGGGCGCTTTCGTCTGGTCCCCGGGGGAGGAAGCCGATCACCGGCACGACCGCGTCGTCTTCGAGTTCCGCGAAGGTTCGTTGCGGTACCGGGACATGCGCAAGCTCACCGGGCTGTGGCTGGCGACCGAGCGGTCCGAGGTGGCGGAACTGCTCGGCGACCTGGGTCCCGACGCCGCCGGCGTGAGCCGCCGCGACCTTCGCGCGAAGCTGACGCGCACCGCACGCCGGATCAAGCCGGCGCTGATGGACCAGACGGTCGTGGCGGGTCTGGGCAACCTCTGCGTGGACGAGATCCTGTGGCGCGCGCGGCTGGCTCCGACGGTGAGCACCGCCGAGTTGGACACCGCGCAGTGGGCGAGACTGCACGCACGGCTGGGCTCGGTGCTGCGCAGCTCGTCCCGCGTCGGGCACGTCCCCGACCGGCCGTCCTGGCTGACCGGACACCGGGATGAGTCCGACGGCCGGTGCCCGCGGTGTTCGGCACATCTGCAGCGGAGCAAGGTCGGAGGACGCAGCACTGTCTGGTGCCCCCACTGCCAGCCGTCCTGACATCGGGAGGCTCCGCTGTCCGCGCTGAACGCGGCGACGCCGAGGTGATCAGCCCTCGCGCTCGGGGCTTTTCGACCTCCTCGCCCGGCGACACCCTGAACCCGATCTTCCCCTTCTGACCACGCCGGTGTGACGAGCGTCACCCGATGGGCGGTATATGCCAGGATCAGGGAACTGAAGCATGGCGCTGTGCTTCTCAGAAATCGGGGGTGTGGGCGTGGCCGCTGCCTCGACGAGGGGCCGAGACAGCGGCCACGCCCCGAGGAAAACCAGCCGACGCCTCCTCAGTCGGGCGAGGTCTCGCTGAATCGGCTTCGACGAGCTGTGCGCGGGCAGACCCCCGGCGGCCTCTCCGGCAGGAGTCTCGTTCGGCGAAGAGGCCGGACATTGTTACCAGCCGGTAGACAGGACAGGTGATCGACGGGGAGGATCACCACCCGGGCGATTTCTCGTTTCATGCGCGTCCTCAATTGCCTGCCATCCCGACTCGGGACCCTTTCTTTCGTAGCGGAACCGAATGCGGATTGGTCGGTTCAGCATTTTTCTTCAGGTTGTTATCAAGCTCAATTCGAGCTTCCACTCGTGGTGGTGGCGTGAATCACCGATCTCAGCTCTCCCAGCGCGCAAAAAACGTGGCTCCATCCGCTTGACCTGCGACTACCACGCCGCAAAAGGCAACCCCCCACGGTTCCCCTAATAGAAGTTCACAGATTGGGGGGCTGTTTTACCTTTGAGCGCGGAGCACTTCGATCTAGTGTTTTCGAGGCGGAGGGGACATCACGACGACATCGCAGCGCGGGTTCGGATGTGCGGGATGCACGCCGCTGAAGCTCGGTGCGTGAGTTTTCAGCGGGGATTCGTCGAGCAGCGTCGAGATGTCTCCCCTCCGTCTCTCCGGGAATCCGCGCCTGCCGGCCGGGAAGGGAACACCCATGCTCACGATGTATGAGTTCTTGTCCCGCCTCGTCACCGACTCGGGAGCGCGATCGGCCTTCGAGGCCGATCCGCGCGGCTCGTTGGAGCAGGCCGACCTCGGGGAGATGAGCAACACCGAAGTGGTGCAGGCCGCGTCACTGGTGCTCGACCACGCACCGGTCGAGATCGTCGAGCGGTTCGTCCGGGCCGCGCAGTCGGGCCTGGCACGTCTCGGCGGCAACCAGCACGTGGCGCTGACCTACCCCCTGCCGTCCTTCGTGGACGGTGACAACGAGATGGAGCACGAAAGCATGCCTACCCCCGACATCTTCTCCTCCCTGGGCGACGTCGACCAGATGATGCGCTCGTCCGAGGACGGCAGCACGGAGGAAACCACCAACACCACCGAGACCTCCGAGGACACCACCGGCTCGAACAACCCGGTCGGTGCGGGCAACGAGTTCCAGCTCGACGGCCTGGTCGGCGACATCAACGCCGGCGACATCTCGGGCATCACCAACAACGGTGACGTCAACGCGGGCAACGTGGTCGGCAACGGCGTGACCGACGTCGTCGGTGGCGTGACCGACACCGTGGGCGGCGTCGAAGGCGGCGACGTCATGGGCGGTCTCGGTGACATCGCCGGAGCCGGCGACATCACCGGTGGCCTGCAGGACCTCGGCGGCGTGATGCCCGAGGTCGGCGGCGTGATGCCGGAGGTCGGCGACGTCACCAACGCGTTGCCGGTCGAGGGCATGACCGACCTGGCCCCCGCGGGCTCGCTGATGGCGCCGGTGACCGGCGCCGAGAGCCCGGTCGAGGGCACGGCCGGCGACCTGGCCGGAGGCCTGGACTTCTGATCCACCCCTCCCTCCTCGGTTGAGGAGTTCGCCGGCGGGAGGTTCTGCACCCGACAGCAGAACCTCCCACCGGTTTCTGCTTCTTCGAAGAAAACCCGTTCAGCCAGATGCTGACAGTCCACTACGGACGAAAATGGATGTGGCGGCGACCAGTCCACCAGGGACTCGGTTACGAAATCCGTTCATGAGCCACAGAACGGGCAGTTGCGTCTCCACGCGGTCAGCTCTCTTCGGGGGCTGGCTGCGATGTCGGCGGTAACACCACCAGCGGACCGGCCGAACCGGCGTGGCGATCGACGGGCGACGCCCTCGTGGGCGTCCAGAACCGACAGCGCCGTCCTCTTCGACGAGATCGCTGCCGGTGACGACGACGCGATGGCCCAGCTGCACCGACTGCTGTGGGACCACGTGGTCGGGGTGATCGAGTGGACGGTCCAGGATCCGGCGCAGGCCGAAGAGGTCGCGCAGGAGGTGTTCATCGAGGTCTGGCGCACTGCCACCCGGTACCGGCCTGAGCGGGGCAGCGTCCTGACGTGGGTGCTGACGCTGGCCAGGCGCCGTGCCATCGACCGGGTGCGTTCCACCGACGCCGCCAGACGGCGCGAAGCCCGCTACCTCACCGAGGTGTTCGGCAGGCCCTACGACAACGTGGTGGAGGAGTTCCACGCCGCCTGGGAACACCAGCAAGTCCGCCTGCACCTCGACGCCCTGAGCGACCTGCAGCAACAGGCCATCGAACTCGTCTACTACCGCGGCCACACCTCCAGCGAGGCGGCGAAGCTGCTGGGCGTGCCGTGGGCGACGGTGAAAACGCGGCTGCGCGACGCATTGATCCACCTCCGCCGCGGCCTCACCGACGACTCCTGATGAGAACCACGCCCTTCCGGCTCGAACCGGTGCCGCCGCTGAGCGCCGAGCAATCCTCGCGGCCCCCGGCTACGAACCAGTCCGTCATGCGGCGATCTTCGACGTGCCGGTTAGCGAAGTGGCGGTTCGGCAGAGCAGGTTCGGCGTCGCCCGAGCCCCGCCGCGCGAAGCGATGCGCGTCCGGTCCATGTCGGCGTTCACGGTCTCCTGGCTCGCAGGGCTAGCCTTTCCACATGCAATTCGGCTGTGGTTTCGCCTGGGCCCGGGTGGTCGTGTGAGCACCGACCTGCGGGCGTTGACCGAGATGATCATCGCCGACCACCCGGTGACCGAGGGCGAGCTCCGGAGCGCGGCTCGGGGCCTCGACGCGGAGACCACCAGCATTCTGGTGGACGCCCGAGCTCGGCTGGATCGCCTCAGGGCGAGGGACCGGGAGCTGTCGGTGTTGATGTCGAGCCTGCGGGAACTCGCCGAGGTGCGCGACCTGCAACCCCTGCTGCAGAAGCTCGTGGACCGCGCTCACGAGTTGATGGGCACCGACCTCACCTACCTCTCGGAGTACGACGAGGAGACCGACGAGCTGTTCGTCCGGGCGAACAGGGGGGCGTTGTCGGCCAACATGCGGGAACTGCGCGTGCCGGCCGGGGTCGGCCTCGCCAGCCAGGTGGTGCGGACTCGCGCGGCGCAGTGGACCGCGGCGTACGACGTCGGCTCATTCCCGCACGACAGCGAGGTGACCGCGGCGGTCCAGGCCGAGCGGATGCGTTCGATCCTCGGGGTACCGCTGATCGCCTCCGAGCGGGTGCTCGGGGTGCTCTTCGCGGCTGATCGCTCCACGCACGGCTTCGGCACCGAGCAGATCGCGTTGCTCACCGCGTTCGCCAACCAGGGAGCGGTGATCCTGCAGACCGCACGGCTGCTGGCGGCCGAGCGCGAAGCCGCTTCCCGGGCGGAAGCGGCCAGCGCCGAGGCCGAGCGCCGGGCCGCGGCGATGGAAGCCTCGGCCAGCTTGCACGAGCAGTTGACGCGCCTGGTGCTCGCGGGCGAGGGGTCGGATGCGATCGCGCGCGTTCTGGCCGACGCGTTGGAGCGACCGGTGGCGGTCGCCGACCGGGATCTGGGTGCCCTGGCCACCAGCGACGAGGAAGCCGCCGCCTGGTGGACCGGTGGTCGGCTCTCACCCGAGGTGCTGGCGGCCGTGGAGGTCGGTCGGGGCACCGCCCGCTGGGTCGACGTCGGTGACGGCGAGGTCCTGGGACTGGTCGCGGCGATGGCCGGTCGCACGATGCTCGGCGTGCTGCTCGTCGGCGGTGACCCTCTCGACGAGGTGCAGCGCCGGACCATCGAACGCGGTGCCCAGAGCCACGCACTGGTCACCATGCAGAACGACGCCGTCGCCGATGCCGAGGAACGGGTCCGCGGCGAACTCGTCGCCGACCTGGTCTCGGGACGCGACGACTGGACCTCGCTGCGGCGACGTGCCCAGCAGCGCGGAGTCGACCTGGCCGGGCTCTGGACGCCGGTGCTCGCGGTCGGTTGGGAACAACAGCGGTGGAGCCTCGCTCGCGCCCTGACCGGGCGGGACCCGCGCTGGTTGGTCGCCCAGCACGACGCCGGCGTCATCGCCCTGGTGCCGGGGGAGCTGGATCCGCACGACCTCGCGGGTCGCGTGCACGGCAGGCTCGCCGAAGCCGGGGACCGGGGTCTCGTGATCGTCGGCGGAACCCATCCCGCGGAGCAGATCCCCGGCGAGGTCGTCGACGTCACGGCGCTGTCCAGGATGCTGCCCGGCGTCGGGGTGGCCGATGCGGGCGTCGTGGCGCGCGATTACGCGCCGTACCTCGCTCTTTTCGGCGCCAACGGGCACCGTGCCCGCTCCTTCGCCCGAGGGCTGCTCGCGCCGCTGCTCGAATGGGACGCCGACCACCGGAGCGACCTGGTCGCGACCCTGGACGCCTACTTGGCGCAGAACGCGAGCATCACCCGGTCCGCGGAAGTCCTCTTCGTGCACGCCAACACGGTCAAGCAGCGACTGGAGCGGATCACCGAGCTGCTCGGCCCGGAGTGGCGACGGCCGGAGCAGCAGTTCCGGCTCGGCATCGCCGTGCAGCTGCATCGCATGTCCGAAACCGACATGTGAACCGGATCATCCTGGCCGGTTCGGACATGTGCGCCCGGTCACCACTGGGGTTCCCTTGTTTCGTCACCGGTTCAAGGAGGAACTACTCGTGGTCAGCAGAATTCCGGGCTTCCGCAACCTGAGCATCGGCGAGCGGCGCAAGAGCGTCGTCGAGTCGGCGGGAATCGACATCGCCGATCTCGCGGCGTTCGACGCGGACGGCTTCGACGTCGAGGCCGCGAGCCACCTGAGCGAGAACGTGCTCGGCACCTTCGCGCTGCCCATCGGCGTGGCCACCAACTTCACCGTGAACGGCGAGGACGTGCTCGTGCCCATGGTCACCGAGGAGGCCTCCGTGATCGCGGCCGCCAGCAACGGCGCCCGGATCGCGCGCACCCTCGGGGGTTTCCACACCTCCAGCACGGGTTCGATCATGCAGGCCCAGATCCAGCTCGTCGACCTCGTCGACCCGCACGCCGCCCGGCTGCGCCTGCTCGAGGCCCGCACCGAGCTGATGGAGCTCGCCGCCGCCCAGGATCCCAAGCTCGCCGAGGTGGGCGGTGGAGTGCGCGACCTCGTGGTGCGCACGGTGACCTTCGAGGACGAGACGTACGTCGTCGCCCACCTGGTCGTCGACGTCCGCGACGCGATGGGGGCCAACGCGGTCAACACCATGGCCGAGGCGGTCGCCGACCGGGTCGCCGAGGTCGCCCGCGGGCGGGTCGTCCTCCGGATCCTCACCAACAAGGCCGACATGCGGCTGGCCCGAGCGCGCGCCGTCCTCGACGCCGAGACGCTCGGCGGTCCGCTGGTCGTCGACGACGTGGTGCACGCCTACAAGCTCGCCGCGGGCGATCCGTACCGCGCCGCGACCCACAACAAGGGCATCATGAACGGCATCTCCGCGGTCGTGCTGGCCACCGGCAACGACACCCGCGCCGTCGAGGCCGGCGCCCACTCCCACGCGGTCGGAGCCGAGGGCCGCTACACCTCGCTGTCGACCTTCGAGAAGAACGCCGACGGCAACCTCGTCGCCGCGCTGGAACTGCCGATGCCCGTCGGTCTCGTCGGCGGCGCCACGAAGACCCATCCCGGCGCCCGCGCCGCGATCGCTCTCACCGGGGTGTCCTCGGCCGCCGAGCTCGCCGAGCTGATCACCGCCGTCGGACTGGCCCAGAACATCGCGGCGCTGCGGGTGCTCGCCAGCGAAGGCGTCCAGCGCGGCCACATGTCCCTGCACGCCAAGAACATCGCCATCGCGGCCGGTGCAGGTCCCGACGAGATCGCCCCGGTGGTCGCCCAGCTGATCGAGAAGCGGAACTTCGGGCACGCCCAGGCCGAGGCCGTGCTCGCCGAGCTGCGGAGCGGACGATGACGTCGCCCCGCGCACTGGGACTGCCGACCGCCGTCGCCGATCCCGCGCTCCCCTCGCAGGTCCGGATCTACGAGGTCGGTCCGAGGGACGGGCTGCAGGCCGAGAAGGCGGTCGTGCCCGTGGAGGTGAAGGCCGAGCTCGTGCGCAGGCTCGTGGCCGCCGGGCTGACGAGCGTCGAACTCACCAGCTTCGTCTCGCCCAGGAGGATCCCGCAGCTCGCCGACGCCCGAGAGCTGGTGGAGCGCGTGGACCTCGACTCCGGCGTCCGGCACCCGGTTCTGGTGCCCAACGCCCGCGGTCTCGACGACGCGCTGGCCGCCGGGGTCCGGGAGATCGCGGTCTTCGCCAGCGTCACCGAGTCGTTCTCCCGCGCCAACATGGGCGCCGCGCGGGACGAGGTGGCCGCCGCCCAAGCGGCGGTGACCCGTGAAGCCCTCGCCGCCGGAGTCGCTGTGCGCGGCTACCTCTCGATGGTCTTCGGCGACCCGTGGGAGGGGCCGGTCCCGGTCGCCGAGGTCGTGTCGGCCTCCGTCGCGCTGATGGAGACCGGCGTGTCGTCGATCTCGCTCGGCGACACCATCGGCGTGGCCACCCCCGGGCACGTGCGGTCCGTCATCCGGGCGCTCGTCGACGCCGGCATCGAGCTGGAGCGGATCGCGTTGCACGCCCACGACACGTACGGGCAGGCGCTGGCCAACGTGTACGCGGCGCTGCTCGAAGGCGTCACCGAGTTCGACGCGTCGGCCGGTGGGGTCGGCGGTTGCCCGTTCGCGCTCAGCGCCACGGGAAACCTGGCCACCGAGGACCTCGTCTGGATGCTCACCGGGCTGGGCGTGGAGACCGGTGTCGACCTGGAGGCGCTGACCGCGACCAGCACGTGGCTCGCCGGGCACCTAGGCAAGCCCGCCGCCTCGCGAGTCGCCAACGCGCTCAGCCACTTTGATCGAACGGAGCAACACTGATGTCACGACTCATCGAGGTCTGGGGTGACACCGTCGACACCAGGCACATGGGCATGTCCATCGCGCTGGGCGCCGGGATCGCGGCCCCGACCTTCCTGCTCGGCAGGGCCTTCTTCACCTCGACCGTGGCCGACACGACCCTGGCCGAGTCCTACGCGCTGCTGCTCGGCCTCGTGGCCTGCCTCGTCGCCGCGGTGATCGCAGCCCGGTTGTTCAAGCCGAAGCGGATCGTCCGGGAGAACTCGGCGATCACCGAGAGCAGGCGCGAGGCGCTCGAGGTCATCGCCGCCGACGGAGGCGAGTGGACCGACCCCGCCGAGCTCTCCGCCGAGGTGCGGGAGGAGCTTCGCCTGCTCGGTCTGTACGACGTGCTCGTCGAGGCCCACGAGGAAGCCCAGCGGAGACAGGAGGTCCACCCGTGATCGAAGCGTTCCTGTGGGCCCTGAGCATGGGCCTCGTCGGTGCGATCGTCTTCGCCGCGATCGGCCTGGTGTCGGGCACGGACGAAACCGCGGTGGTGGCACCGCTGACGCTGTTGGTGGTGCTGCTCGGGGTCCCGCCGGCCGGGGTGTTCAGCTTCTTCCTGGCCGCGGTGGTCGCCAAGCACATCACCCACGCCATCCCCACGACGCTGCTCGGCATCCCCGGCGACACGATGACCGTGCCGCTGCTGGGCGACGCGCAGCAGCTCCGCGAGCTCGGGGTGCCGCACATCGCGCTGCGCAAGGCCATCTCGGGCGGCGTGATCGCTGCGTTCATCTCCGTGCCGCTGGCGGTGCTCTTCGCCTGGATCCTCTCCCCGGTCGCCGACGAGATCGGCGAGCTCGCGCCCTGGATCTTCGCCGGTGCCGCGATCCTGATCGCGCTCACCTCGAAGGGGCGCTGGGCAGCGGTGGGTGCGCTGTTCCCGTTCGTGCTGCTGATCGTCGGGATCAACCAGTTCGTGACCACCCAGCTCGGTCACTCGCTCAGCATCAGCTTCTTCCTCGGCATCGCGACCGGTCCGCTGGTGGCGGACCTGTTCCTGGCGCTCTCCCCCACCGGCCGCAAGGCCCTGCACCGGGACGGGCCGACCGAGTTCGCGCTGGCACCGGACGTGCGGACGTGGAGCGGTCGGATGCCGAACCCGTTGAAGGTGCTCGACCGCAGGCAAACGGCCTACACCTCCGGGGCCGCGGTCATCTCGAGCGCCACCTTCGTCTTCTCACCGGTGGCGATGACGGTGCTCATGGGTGAGGTGGTCGGTGCCCGGATCAAGAACGGCTACCACAAGCTCACCACGAAGATGGCGGTGCGGAACGGCACCACGGAGTCGACCTACATCGCCGAGACGATGATCCCGCTGATCGCGCTCGGCCTGCCGCTGTCCCCGATGGCAGCGGGCCCGGCGGCCCCGCTGTTCAACGCACCGCCCGTCTACACCGTCGACACCGGGACGGGGCAGACCCACAACCTGCACGACCTGCTCTCAACCTGGGAGTTCCTGGTCTTCGGCCTGCTGGCGGTGACGATCGCCTGCCTGATCGCGTACCCGTTCGCGATGACCAACGCCCACCGGGCGGCCTCGTGGGTGCTGAAGAACGTCTCGCACGAGGCGATCATCGGGGCGTTCGCAGGTCTGATCCTGGTGATCTGCCTCTACGAGGGCGGACTGCTCGCCGTGCTGGTGACGCTGACGGTCGGCCTCATCGGCGGCCTGATGAACCGGATGTTCGGGGTGCACTCGGGCGTGCAGTTCATGGGCTACTACGCGGCCGTGCTGACCGTGCCCGCGATCATCGCGCTCGGCTGATCCCGGTTCACGGAGTTCCCGGCCTCGGACAAGTCGTCCAGGCCGGGAACGCTGAACGACATCGCAGAACCAGTCTTCTCGATCTCCGTCTCTGGGAGACCCTTGCGTCGTCGTATCGGTGTCAGCGCGATACGCCACTGCTCCATCGATTGATCAGGGGTGTTCAGTGCTGCCACAAGCGATGTCGCCTTCCGTCCCGCTGGATTGGCGCCACGCCACGTCGCTGCACTGGGATTCCAGCGACCCTTCGTCGCTCTCACTTCCCGATCCCGAGTCGGGCACTTCAGTCGATGTCGGCGCGCTGCCCGACTCGACACCACTGCACTCGTCGTAGGTCTGCCCCGCACACGAGCCGATTCCCGGATCGTCATCGGAAACGTCGAAATACCCTTCACCCACGCTGTTTCGACAGTGCCAACCCGTGGATTCGTCCATCCAGCGGCAATTGTCGTAGGAGTTCGAAGACGTGGATTCGGCGCCGAAGCTACCGCTGTCCGATTCGGACTCCGTGCCACTGCTGGGATCTTGTTGAATCGGCAGCGGTGCAGGTGGCACTGGAACCGTGACAGTGACCGGTGGCGGTGGCGATGGCGGACCGGGCAGCACTGACGGAATGGCCGAACACCCGCTGAGCATGAGCACCAGTGCTCCCAACATGGCAGCCGCGAAACGAGCAGGCATGGCAATCCCCCGAAAAGTCCCGATCAGCCCGGTCTTGCATCGGTCCACGAACGCCGTGCCCCAGGCACGTCGGCCCAGAAGGGGACTGAATCGACCTGGACGTGTCCCTACAGCCCTTCGCCTTCGTGAATTCGCCGCTAGCCGGTCGCCGCGCCGACCCGGAACGGCAACACCCACGTTTGCACCACCATGGTGCAAGGTGACAGGGACCAAAGCCCCGACCTCTTCGCATGACGGGGCCGGAGATCATTCTCCCGCTGTTCGCTCTCCGCGGTGGGACGGAACCGCCGTCGGGGGTCGGTGGTGATCGCGCGCGGCGGCCACCAGGGACGTTGCCTCCTCGGATCGCGGGGTGTCGAGGTGCTCGCGTGGTGTCGCCGATTCGACGAGGCGCCGGGCGTGCAGCAGGTGCACTTCGTCGGCGAGCGCGGACACGCCGTGAAGTCGTGGCTGAAGTTGGTTTTCACTCCGCACTGACCTCATCGCGTGTACCAACAGAAGGGCGTTCGTCACTCATCGGAGTCAATCGGCTCCAAACCTGAAGAGGGTGTTAATTCGAACGAGCGAGAAGTTTGAACTCGCCATCACTGTTGGTTACATTCGAAGGAAGAGAATCACGGTTTGGTCACGGCGCATCGTCCAGTCGGCAGTCGCCCTGCGCGGCGGTTGTGGCCGGATCTGCCCCCGACACGGAAGGCGCACGTGAGCGAACTACACAACGCGGGCCGCCCCTCCCCCGGGCCCGCATTCGACACCAGCCTGACCTGCCGCGTTGGCAGCACCACCCGCGGATCGGACGAGCCGCACGCCGCCACCCCCGACTCGGCGAGCGTGCGCCAGTGGTGATCAGCCCGCCCTGGACCGCGCAGGCGCCGGTCGGCGCGCGGATCCGGATGACGCTGCGACGCGTGCGCGGTTCGCTGTCCGGCCTCGCCCTCCGGACCACCGGAGGCGCTTCCGCGCCGGCCCCGGCCGCGGACGCGCGAGAGGCCATCACCGACGTCGACGTGGCGGCTTCGCCCGCCGGTGCGGCGGTCCCAGTGACGGCCGCCGACGGTATCCCGCTCCACGTCGAGGTCGACGGCGATCCGGGCGCGGCGGTGACGGTGGTGCTCTGCCACGGATACCTGGCGGACAACAACTTCTGGCACTTCCAGCGCACGTCGCTCGGCCGCGACGCCCGAGTGGTCTCCTACGACCACCGGGGTCACGGCCGGTCCGAGGTGGGCGGGATCGACGGGCTCAACCTCGACCAACTCGGCAGCGACTTGGCCGCGGTGCTCGACCAGGCCGTTCCGCAGGGTCCGGTCGTGCTGGTCGGGCACTCGATGGGCGGCATGGCGGTCCTGGCGCTCGCCGAGCAACGACCCGAGCTCTTCGGCGACCGCGTGGTCGGGGTCGGGTTGGTGACGACAGCGGCAGCGCCGGTCAACGGGCGGGCGGTGCTGCCACCCGAGGCGGCCAACATCGTGCTGGCCGTCATCGACCGGCTGCGGCTCACCTCGGTCTCCTGCCGGGCCCTCAGAAGCGCTGCCCTCGCGGTGGCGCGAGCCTTCTCGTTCGCTTCCCGGGTACCGCCCTCGGTGGTCGACTTCGTCCTCCAGCTGACCCGGTCGAATCCCGTCCACGCGTTGGTGGCGCTCATCCCCCATTTCCTGACGCTCGACAAGCGCGCGGCACTGCCCGTGCTGGGCAACGTGGCCACGCTCGTGGTCGGGGCCGAGCACGACGTGACCATCCCGCCGGAGCACAGCGCCGCGATCGCCAGCGAGATACCGGGCGCCCGGCTCGCGATGATCCCGAACGCGGGCCACATGGTCCCGCTCGAACACCCCGCGATCATCGACGAACTCCTCCACCAGCTCATCTCCCGCGCCACCTCGCTACGCGTCAGCCCCGCCTGAGGCTCGGAACTCCCCAGCACGCGGCGACTTCAGACCCGGCAGGCCGTGCACACCGGTACTGCGCGCTTCCGCGACGACCGCACGTACCAGCCGTCCCGGCCCTCCACAGCGATATCGGCAGGGCATAGTGTTGCGCCGTGACTGCGGCCGGCGAAGGCGACCACAGCCAGGCGCGGACCGCGGCCGGCACCGAGGACGCACGAGTCAAGAAATCGCTGACATGGGCGTTCACGACCGGCGCGGGGATCGGCGTGCTTGGCGGGATGATCGGGCTGGGCGGTGCGGAATTCCGCCTGCCGCTGTTGATCGGCGTATTCGGATTCCTCGCTCTGCAGGCAGTGATCCTCAACAAGGCGATGAGCCTGATCGTGGTCCTCACCGCGCTGCCCGCCCGCTTGCTGTCGGTGCCCTACTCGGATATCGCAGCCCAGTGGTCAGTGATCGTGAACCTCCTCGGCGGCACGCTCATCGGTGCATGGGCAGGGGCCACCTGGGCGACGAAAATGCGATCGGCCACGCTCTACCGCGTGCTGGCAGCACTGCTCGTCCTGATCGCAGTGGCCCTGGCATGGAGCCACTTCGGCGGGACAGGGTCACTCGAGCTGTCGCCTGCGACCCGTACGGTCACGGGAATCGTCGCCGGTCTGGCGATCGGGGTCGTCGCCGCACTGATGGGAGTAGCGGGCGGCGAGCTGCTGATCCCGGCGATCGTCCTGCTGTTCGCGGTCGACATCAAGACCGCAGGAAGCCTCTCGCTGGCGGTCTCCCTCCCCACGATGCTGGTCGCCTTCGCCCGATACAGCCGCGACGAGAGCTTCCGCGTGCTCCGCGGCAACGGGAGGTTCCTGGCCGCCATGTCAGCCGGATCGATCACCGGCACCGTGCTCGGCGGATTGCTGCTCGGCGCCGTACCCGAAATCGTGCTGATCCCGCTGCTGGTCGGCTTGCTGCTGCTGTCCTCGGTCAAGGTCTGGCGACACCAGTGACGACATCTCACCCCGCGCCCGCGGATGTTCGAAACAAGAGCTCGACGGCGAGAGGGGGAATCAGCGACACGTCCGGCATCGGAGCTGTTCAGAGGTGGGTTCTTCGGTTTCGGCCGCAGGCGTGTCCGGCCGCTCGGTAGGCGTAGGTGTAGTTGCGGGCGTTGGCGAGACCCGTCACGTACCCGCGCAGCTCGCGGGTCGCGGCGGCGTTGCCCGTCGCGTAGAGGCCACCGACCGGGGATCCGTCACGCCGGAGCACGCGGGCGTCCCGGTCGATCCACAGTCCGAGCGTGCCCATGCCGAACCCGACCAAGGACAGGTCGAGGGCGTAGAACGGCGGGGTTCGCAGCGCGCCGAGGCACGGGTTCGGCCCGTGCTCGGCGTCGCCGTATGTCCGTCGCACGAACGGCCGGGTCCCCCGCCCGAACTCGGGGTCCTCGCCGCGGTCCGCCGCGCCGTTGAACTCGGCGACGGTGCGGCGCAGGCCTTCGGGGTCGATGCCCGCCGCCGCGGCCAACTCGGCCAAGCTGTCCGCTCGGAGGATCGAGTCGGGCCAGCGCTCCCCCGCCGAATGCGGCCCCAGGCGGTAGCGCGCGCGGAACTCGTCGTCGACGACGAACCAGCACGGCACGTTCGACCACCGGCGCAGACGGGGGTCGAAGCGGCGCAGGGCGCTGATCAACGCGCCGTAGTAGCTCTCGTCGCCGAACCTGCGCCCGTCGCGGTTGACGATCATGGAATGCGGAAGTCCGAGATGTGCCAGCAGCGGCCGCACGAGGGGAACGTCCGTACCGGGGTGGACCTCCCCCGGGAATCCGTACCCGACGCTGAAGAACGGGTCGGCGCCGCGAACCAGGCCCGCACCTGCTTGCTCCGCGAGCGCGATCGAGTCGCCGTCGACGACGGGTGGGGCGCTCTCGACGAGTGCCGGCACGTCCTCCAGTGCCGCCGCGTGCGGTGAACCGCCGTAGCCGCCTGCGGCGATCAACACCCCGCGGCGGGTCCTGACCCGGGTTCGGCCGGACGGCCCGTCCAGCACCGCGCCGACGACGTCTGAGCCCTCGACCAGGAGCTCCCGCACCCTGGACTCGAGCAGGCACTCCACCCCGCGACGCACGAGCGCCTCCCTCGCGAAGGCGCCGACCAGGCCCATGCCGTGCGTCAGTCGGTCGCCGTTCGACTCCTCGCGCGCAGCCGAATACGTCTCGGTCCGGCTCACACCGATCTCGTAGTAGGGCCCCTGCCGCAGGTGCGGGCGCCACGCGCCCAGGTCGCGGCCGTCGACGACGCATTCGAGCAGCCGCCCTTCGGCCGTCGAGCCGGGCGCCGGGTGGTAGAGGTCCGCTGCGCCCGGAATCACCCGGAGCGGAACACCGGCCGCGGCGAACCACGCCGTCGCCTCCCGCGCGTCGTGCAGGTACGCGCGCCGGGCGGCCCGCTCCACCGGTCGTTCACCCTGGACGTGGTCCAAATAGGACTCGACGGTGTCCAGGGTGTCGCGCGGGTCCGACGCCAGCGGGTCCCCGCCCACCCAGACGAACCCGCCGCTGTACGCCGCGACGCCGCCGACCACGTCGGATCGCTCGGCCACGAGGACCTCGCCGCCGAGGTCGGCGGCCCGCAGCGCGGCGGCGAGACCACCGAGCCCGCCGCCGACGCAGAGGAAGTCGACCTCCCTGGTTCCGGTCATCTCGGCGACTCGGAGCTGTCGCCGACCGGTGCGGAGCAGCGCGAATCGGGCATGGTCGACCTCCTGCGGTGCGTTCGGACGGGGACGGTCAGACGGGCAAGCGATCCCTGCCGGTCTCGCGCAGGGTCAGCACGGTGATCAGACCGACGACCGCCACCCCCATGACCCAGAAGGCGGGTGCCATCGGGTTTCCCGTGCTCTGCACCAGCTGTGCGGCGATGTAGGGAGCGGTGCCGCCGGCGATGATCGTGCCGAGGTTGAAGCCGAGGGCCACGCCGGTGTACCGCACCTGCCGCGGGAACAGCTCGGTGAACTGGGGGAAGGCCGGGACCTGCGCGAACCCGTTGAACGACATGTAGACGACGTAGACGAGCCCGACGACGAGGATGCTCGACGTCGCGCCGAGGATCGCGAAGGACGGCCACGCGATGACCAGGTACCCGACGTAGGCGGTGATCAGCACGGGCCGCCGCCCGAACCGGTCCGAGAGCGCACCCGCGATCGGGTAGGTGACGCAGGCGAGCCCGATCCCGATGGCCGAGGTCCAGTACACGGATTGCTTGTCGAAGCCGAGGTCGTTGATCAGGTACACGTTGAAGTAGGTCAGCCCGATGTAGCCGCTGCCGTTCATGGCGATCGCGATGCCGATGACCCGCAGGATGGAGGCCGGGTGCTGCTTGACGACCTGCAGCAGCGGACTGCGCACCACCTCTCGCTTGTCGGCCATCTCCGCGAACTCGGCGGTGTCCTCCAGCCGAACCCGCACCCACAGGCAGAGGATCGCCAGCGGGATGGAGACCAGGAACGGAATCCGCCAACCCCACGCCGTCATCTGCTCAGCCGTGGTCAAGGTGCTGACCAGGCCGACGACGGCCGCGGACACCGCGAACCCGAGGGTCGAGCCGAGCGCCGTGACCGAGCCGTAGAGCCCGCGGCGCTTGACCGGTGCCGACTCGGCGACGTAGGTCGCGGCGCCACCGATCTCGCCGCCGGCCGAGAAGCCCTGCGCCAGGCGGATCAGCACCAGCAGCACCGGGGCGAGGACGCCGACCGCGGAATAGGTCGGCAGGAGGCCGAGCAAGCCGCAGCAGATTCCCATCGCCACGACCGTCACGACGAGCGCCTGCCGACGACCGCGGCGGTCGCCGAGCCGGCCGAAGAACCAGCCTCCGACGGGTCTCATGACGTAGGCCGATCCGAAGACCGCCAGCGTGAGCAGCAGTGATACGGCCGGCTGGCCGCTGGGGAAGAACAGGGGACCGATGGTGACCGCGAGGAAGGCGTAGACGCTGAAGTCGTAGTACTCGATCAGCGTGCCGACACCTCCCGCCGCAGCGGCGCGTCGGGCCATCGCCGGCGAGGCTCCGGTGGTGGCGGGCACGGCGGCGGCTGGTGGGGCCGTCTCAGACATGGTGCTGACTCCTGATCGTCGTTGACCGGGTCGGGGGACGTGGGGCGAATCAGTGCTGGTGGCTGGGATTGCGGGCGTGCTCGGCCAGCAGGAGCTTGAGCGAGCCGCCGGCTTCGATCACGCGGCGCACGCGGGTGCTGGGCGGATCGCCGCGCAACTCGGTGCCGTCGCCGAGGCCGACCACGGCCGCTCGCCAGTCGACCTGCACGGCGTCACCGGTGGTGACCGCGGCGCTGATGCCGGGCACCGTCAGCAGCGGCATGCCGTTGTGGGTCTCTCCCCTCCAGAACCCCGGGGAGAAGGACTCGGCCAGCACCGCGGCGATGCCCAGATCGCGAAGGGCCACCATCGGCGGGTAGTGCGGGTGGCCGTAGCCGAAGTTGCGGCCGCCGACGATGACGTCGCCGGGCCGGACGCGGTCGGCGAAGGCGGGGTCGTAGGCCTGCATGACCTTGCCGCGCAGGAAATCCGCGTCGTAGGACTTGATGTTCTCGACTCCGATCACCAGGTCGATGTCGAAGTCGTCGCCGAACACCCAGGCCACGTGCCCGCGGATGAGGTCCGGCGGCGGCGGGTAGTCGCGGGCGGCGCTCATGATCGCGTCACCTCCCCGGCCGACGCGATCGTGCCGGTCACCGCGCTGGCCGCCACCGTGTACGCCGATCCCATGTAGATGTTCGCGTCGGTGCTGCCCATGCGGCCGGAGATGTTGAGGACGCCGGTGGAGATGCAGTTCTCGTCCGGTTGCAGCGGTTTCTGGTAGCCGAAGCAGAAGTCGCAGCTGGAGCGGGCGATGTGCGCGCCGGCCGCGCGCAGCACGTCGAGCAGCCCTTCGTCCTCCGCCTGCCGGTGCACCGCGTCCGAGGTCGGGACCACGTTGAGCTCGACCCCCGGGGCGACCTTCCTCCCGTCGAGGATGAGAGCGGCGGCCCGGATGTCCTCGATCCGCCCGCTGGCGCAGGAACCGATGAACGCCTTGGTGACCGGCGTTCCGTTCAACTCGACGACCTCACGGGTGTTGGCCGAGCGAGCTGATCCGGGCAGCACGACCTGCGGGCTCAGCGCGGACAGGTCGATGGTGTGCACCGCGGCGTAGTCGGCACCCGGATCCGGCATCTGGGGCGTGAAATCCGTCGCGGCGACCCGCCGCGCGTAGGCGAGCGCGGCATCGTCGGGCTCGAACACCGCCGAGACCGCGCCGGTGAACATCGCCATTCCGCACAGGCCCTGCCTGCGGTCGATCGACATCGCCCGCGCGCCTGGGCCGGCGAACTCCATCACCTGATGCGCGCACCCGTCGGCCCCGAACTCGCCGATGATGTGGTGCACCAGGTCCCGGCTGTCGACGCCCGGGGCGAACTCACCGGTCAGCTCGAACCTCGTGGTCCGGGGGACGTCGAGGTAGATCTGCCCGGAGACCCAGGCCTCCAGCAGGTCCCGGCGCACGCCCCAGCCCAGCGCGCCGAAGGCGCCCGCTCCGGAGATGTGGCCGTCGAAGTGGATCAGGAAGTTGCCGGGCACGGCGTAGCCGAGCTCGGCCATCACCTGGTGGCCGATGCCGCGGGCCTCGTGCAGCTCGATGCCGTAGAACGCGCACCAGTCGCGGGTGACCTGGTGAACCTCCTGCTCCTTCTCGGTGCCCTTGGTCAGCATGTGGTCGATGAAGACCACGTAGCGCTCCGACTCCGCCAGAGTGCGGATGCCGAAGTCGTCGTGCATCTGCCGGAACATCACATCGGTGTAGCCGGGGAAGTCGTAGGCGATCATGTAGTCCGGGCGCACGGGCAGGTTGTCGCCCGCCTTGACCACGTCAACGCCCGCGGCCCTGGCCAGGATCTTCTCGGTGATCGTGCTCGCCACAGCGCCTCCCTCAGACCGTCTCGGTGGCGGGCAGGTACGCGTGCTGCTGCCGCTCGATCTCGGGCATGCCGATGAGCTCGACGAATTCGTGGTGCGGCGTGGCTCCCGCGCCGACCTGAGCCGGTGGTTCCCCCGCGGCGAGCCGGTTCAAGCACTCCTGCGCGGCGCCGGTCACCGCCATCAGCACCTGAGTGGGCAGCAGCGCGATGCGAACGCCGATCTGCTCCATCACCTCGGGGGTGAACTCCCGCTCGGTCCAGGCCGAGGCCGTCAGGGTCGCCATGAGCGGGGCTCCGGTGATCTCGTGGCAGCGCCGCCACTCCTCGACGGTCGTGAAGGTCTTGGTGACCGGCATGATCAGGTCCGCTCCGGCCTCGACGTAGGCATCGGCTCGGCGAAGCGCGTCGTCTCCCTTGGCATCGGTCCGGGCGATCACGAGCATCCCGGTCTCCTGCGCGGCGTCGCGGACGGCGCGGATCTTGCCCGTGGCCTCCGCCAGGTCGAGCAGTTCGAGCTCGGCCCCGGGGATCAGCGGGCAGCGCTTGGGCGAGCGCTGGTCCTCCATGAACACCGCGGCGACGCCGGCGTCGGCGAACCGGCGGGCTGTCCGCGCGGCGTTGACGGCGTTGCCGTAGCCCGTGTCGATGTCGGCGATGACGGGCAGGCGGCTCGCCTCGCGGATCGTCCGGACCGCCTGCAGGTTCTCCGACATCGTGTAGAGCTCGGCATCCGGGTAGCCCAGCGCCGCCGAAACCGCGAACCCGGACGCGCACAGCGCGGGGAAGCCCGCCTGCTCGGCCAGCCGTGCGGTCAGCCCATCCCACACCCCGGGTGCGTAGACGAGTCTTTCGCTGATCATCTCGCGCAGATCCACTGACAGCTCCCTTGTGTATCGTGATGCGATACGCGTTCCGAAACTGTGCGCGAGGGACACGACCATGTCAAGCGGCTCCGGTCAGCGGGCCGTTAGCCTGGCGCTGTCCCGAAACACGAAAGGGGAGGTGGCGGTGGCACGAGAAGCTGTCGAAGACAGCTCCGGGCGGGAAACCGTCGGATCGGTGCTGCGCGCCTGTCAGCTGCTCGGGCAGTTCAGCGCGGAACGGCCCGTGATCACGCTCGCCGAACTCACGGCGACCAGCGGGTTCAACAAACCGACCGTCCACCGGCTGATGAGCACCCTCGTCGAGGCCGGCTGGGTGCACAGGGATCACAGCGGCGCCTACCGGGTCCGGATGCCGATGTTCACCATCGGCGCGGCCGCGCTCGCCGGGTTCGACCTGCGGACCGAAGCCCGGCCAGAGCTCGAAGCACTGGCTTCCGACTTCGGCGACACGGCGTTCCTGATGGTCCCCTCCGCCGCCGGAGCCGTGTGCATCGACAGGGTCGAGGGCGGCAAACCGATGGTCCTGGCCGCCGTCTCGATCGGGTCGGTCCTCCCGTACCACGCCGCGGCCGCGCCCGTGGCGATGGTCGCGTTCGACTCCGAGCTTCGACGCCGGATCCTGCGAGACCCGCTGCCCGCGTTCACCGAGATGACCCACTCCGACCCGGGAGAGTTCGCCGCCCATCTGGATCAGGTGCGCGCCGAGGGGGTTTCGCGCAGCCGCAACGACTACCTGCACGGGGTCTCGGCCGTCGCCGCCCCGATCCTCGGCTCGCGCGATTCCCTGGTCGGCACGATCAGCCTCGGCGGGCACAGCGAGGACTTCACCGGCACCGACGGCGACGTCCGAGCCGAAGCGGTGCGCGCAGCCGCCCAGCGGCTGAGCACCTCACTCAACGCAGCACGACTCTGAGAAGCCAAACAGGCGAAAAGCACGACGCAATCACAAAAAACCACTCCCCCGAAAACAAACCAGACCCCGCACCAAGCACCCACACCCACGGGCCACCGATCACCACCGTGGGCGGAAGACGGAAAACCGCAGTAATCAGGTACCGGAAAACTGCGGTAATCGAGTCGTCGGCGCGGGAAGTCGAAGCGCCGCAGGGGATGCGGCGAGGCGCGCGCCCGGCGGTCTCGCCGCCTGGACGCGCGCCCGTTCTCACCGCTGGGCGGGCCTGCGGCCGTCGGCCGCTGCGCCGACGCGGAAGGTGAACCGCGCCTTGCCGATCCAGATCTCGTCGGAATCAGCCAGCTCGATGCGCTCCACGGGCCGCCTGTTGACGTAGGTCCCGTTGAGGGAGCCGCCGTCGAAGAGGAAGCACCGGCCGTCCTCGATCTCCAGCTCCGCGTGGTACCGGGACACCGTCACGTCCTCGATCACGATGTCGCAGTCGCGGTGCCGCCCGATCACGGTCAGCGGTGCGGAGATCACGAACTCCGCTCCCTCGTCGACTCCTCGGTCGACCACCAACCGCATGTTCTGCTCCGACTCGCGCGGCGATGGGATCAGCTCGGCCAACCGCCCGGTGACGGGAAGCTCCTGCTTCGGCACATCGTTCACCGTGCGCTGGTCGAACAGTCCGGCGACCTCTGCGATCTGACCCATCAGCTTTCCCTCCCGCAACCAGTGGAAACGGCTCTCGTAGCGGTCCCTCCGCGGGAACCACTACGAGCATGCAGACCAGCCAGGACTTGGCGACCAGGCATTTCGTCCCGGATTCACTGTGTTCCACATCACCGAACACACGTCCGGTCAGGGCTGCTGAGCACCGGAGTTACCGGTGTTGCGGTTCCGCACGCCTGGTGCCGGGCGAATGGCACCAGACGTGCGCGTTCAGTTCCTGCCCGCCGCGTAGCGCATGACGTTCTCGGAGGTCTCGCTGGAGCGGAACATCCGGCCGAAGGTGTTGATCGACTGGTCCACCGCGCTCTGCAGGGAGACGTTGAGCCACTCGTCGATGAGCGCTCGCTGCTCGCGGATGGCCAGAGCCGGAAGGGCCGCCAGCTCGTGCGCCCATTCCCCGGCCACCGCCACCACGCTCTCCTGCGGGGCGGTCTTGTTGATCAAACCGGTGTGCGCCAGCTCCCCCACCGCCCGCGGCTCTCCCGTCAGCAGCATCTCCTTGGCGGTGGAGAGCCCGACGTAGTGGTGCAGCAGCGCGGCGTCGACGACGGAGGGGATGCCGAGCTTGACCTCCGGGAGTCCGACCAGCGCCTCCGCGTGGGCGACCCTCAGGTCGGCGGCGAGGGCCAGTTCGAAGGCGGCTCCGATGCACGCCCCTTCGAGCGCCACGATGGAGATCTGCGGTGCGTGGCGGACGGCGCGCATCATAGAGCCGATGCCGGCGATGATGCCGCGCGCCTCGGTCTCGGAAACGCCCTGGAAGGTACCCAGATCCATCCCAGCCGAGAAGTTCCGCCCGCCGGTGCCCGTGAAGACGAGCACGCGGCAGTCCTCGGAAGCCCCGACGACCGCTCGCTCCAGCTCCGGGACGTCGGTCGCCAGCAAGGCGTTGGCCTTGGCCGGGCGGTTGATGGAAATGGTGCGGACCTGGCCGGTGTCGCTGATGTCGATGGTCATCGGACGATCTCCTTCGTCGTGCTCGTGCTGGTGTTCGGGGTTTTCTCGGCGCGCAGGTGGTCGGTCGCGAGGGCGGCGAACACGCACAGGGCGGCGGCGATGAACAGCAGCGACACTCCCCACGTCGTCGTGCCGTTCGAGGCGGTCACGATGGCCAGCGCCCAGACCGGCACGAAGCCGCCGGAGACCGCGCCCGCGATCTCCCGGATGCTCACTCCGGTGCTGCGCACCTCGGGCGGGAACTGCCGGGAGAGGAACTCGCCGAACGACGCGAAGATCAGGGGTGCGGCGAATCCGGTGCCGATGATCAACCCGGCCCAGACGAGCCCCGTGCGGCCGCTGTCGAGGAACCAGAAGTAGGGGAAGGCCATCAGGACCGTCAGTCCCGCGCCGAGCGAGAGGGTGAGCCGGACCGAGTACCGGTCGGCCAGCCAGCCGCTCGCGGGAACCATGACGATCCCGACCACGGCGGCGAGCGCGACGCCGACCGCTCCGATCCACGCCGGTTCCTGCCGGAACTCCGCCAGGTAGGACTGGCCGAAGGTCTTGTACATGTAGGTGATGGCGTTGTAGCCGACGGTCACGAGGGTCACCGTGAGCAGTCCGCGCCAGTGCTCGGTGCACAGCCGTGCCATCTCGGCGATCCAGCGGCCGAAGGAACGGGGCTGCTTCTGATCGACCTCCCGCTCGTACACCGGGCTCTCTGGCATGTGCGAGCGGACCCACCAGCCGATGACCACGAGGACGCCGCTGGCGATGAACGGGATCCGCCAGCCCCAGGAGAGCAGGTCTTCCCGGGGCATGGCGGTGATCGCGGCGACGACGACTGACGAGGCGAACAGCCCGATGTTGACGCCGAGGGCGGGCAGCGAGCCGAAGATGCCGCGCTTGCCCCGGGCCGCGTGCTCGTAGGCGGTGATGAACGCGGTGCCCTGCTCGGCGCCGGCCCCCAGCCCCTGGAGCAGTCGCAGGAGGACGAGGAGGATCGGCGCCCAGATGCCGATGACGTCGTAACCGGGGATGGTCCCGATCAGGAACGTTCCGACTCCCATGAGGATGAAGGTGATCGCCAGCGCGGTACGACGGCCGTGGCGGTCGGCGACCGGGCCGAGGAGGATCGCGCCGACCGGGCGGGCCAGGTAACCGACGGCGAAGGTCGCGAGGGAGGACACCGCGCCGACCCGTGGATCAACGTCCGGGAAGAAGACGGGCGCGAAGACGACCGAGGCCATCGACGCGTAGAGGAACATGTCGAACCACTCCAGCGCTGTGCCGACGACGACCGAAGTCGCGACGGCCCGGCGGTGTGATCGTGGGCTCTGCGGGATCTCTCTGGTACTGGTCATGACAACCCTGTCTGCTCAGTGCGGGAGGCTGGAGTGATCGGGCGCGCGCATCAGCGCAACGGCGGTGCGGGGTGGCCGGGGTCGGGAACGGTGCCGTCGAAGCGGATGGGCGTGGTCATGCGCCGGTAGGCACCGACCGCCGGGTGGTCCGCCATCTTGAGAACACCGCTGTTCCAGGCGTATTCGTCGGAGACGACCTCGGCCGGGTCCTTGATCAGGGCCGCCGGGACGTCGTGTTCGGCGCAGTCGGCCAACCAGGCCGCGGCCGTTCGCCGGGCGATGCTCGGGGCGATGATGTCGATCAGCTCGACCATGTGGGTCGTGCGCGAGGACAGCGTCGCGAACCGCGCGTCGTCGGCGAGGTCTTCCCGGCCGATGAGCCCGAAGAAGTCCTTCCAGTTCCGGTCGGTGTAGGGAAGCACGGTGATCCAGGCGTCCGCCGTGCGGTAGAGGGCGCGGCGACCGGCAGTGGTCCGGGCCCAACCGAACTCGCCGGGCTGGTCGAGCGCGGTCAGCCCGGCGAGGTTCTCGACGAGGTTGAAGCTCATGAGGGTGTCGACCATCGGCACCTCGACCTCGCCGCCGCGCCCGGTGGCACCGCGCTGCCGGATCCCGGCGAGCAACCCGATCACGATGTACAGCGCGATGATCTTGTCGCCCGCGACGTAGGGGGCGAAGGCCGGTTCACCGCCCTCGGCTCCGTCGACGTGCAGCGAGAGCCCGGCGAAACCGGAAGCCGCCTGCACGATGTCGTCGTAGGCGGGCGCGTCGGCCTGGTCCGAGTCGGAGGCGTAGCCCTGCGCGGTGACGAAGACCAGCTCCGGGTTGAGGTCGAGCAGGCGGCGGGAGGTGATCCCGACGCGGGCGAGGCTTCCCGGGCGCAGGTTGGTGACGAACGCGTCGGCACCGCGGACGAGGTCGAACAACGCCTCTCGGCCCGCGTCCGCCTTGAGGTCGAGCACGACGCTGCGCTTGTTCCTGTTCAGGTTGAGCGAGAGCTCGCTCTGGTCAGGGCTCAGCGCCCGGCCCATCCTGCGGTTGATGTCGCCGGAAGGTGCCTCGACCTTGACGACCTCCGCTCCCAGGTCACCGAGGAGGGAGGTCGCCATCGGTCCCATGATCACGGTCGTGAGGTCGACGATCCGCAGGCCCGCAAGAGGTCCTGTTGTCATTGGCTCCGGTCCTTCGCTGTGCCAGTGAGGTGGTCGCAGCGACGGTAGAGAGCCGCCACATCCGCCTCCAACTCCAGACGCAGCGACGAACATTGGAAACTGCGGATATGCGTAGCTAGGATCGCGAGATGAGTCAGGGAGAGGACACGCGGCAGTCGCACCGCACCATCGACCGCATGGCGGCGATCCTCGATCACCTGGCCAGGACGCCCAGCGGCTGCACGCTGTCCGAGCTGGCCCAGGCGGCCCGAGCGCCTCTCACGACGACCCAGGGCATCGTGCGCGGACTCGTCCACAACGGTTACGCGGATCAGAACAAGCGGCGGTACTTCCTCGGCCGAACGACGTACCTGCTCAACCGGCGCGCTGGACGGGAGCTGCTGCCCGGCATCTCGCGTTCGCTGCTGGCGCGGGTTCACGAGCAGGTGCGGCTCAGCGTCGTGCTGTCGGTCCGGATCGGCGAGGTCGGCTACTACATCGATCACATCTCCGAGGACCCCAAGTTCGGCCATCTCGCCGAGGACCTGCTGGAACGCCCGCTGCTCGAGAACTCAGCGGGGTGGGTCCACCTGGCCTCGATGGAACGCGCGCAGCTCTGGGAATACCTCGCCAAGCACTCCGATCAGGCCGAACTCGTCTCGGCGTTCCTGGCCCAGATGCCGAAGATCCTCGGAACGGACCTGAGCGTCGCACCGCGCATCTCGAAGAGCGCGGCCGGGATCGCCATGGGGATCCGCGAGGACGGACGGCTGGTCAGCGTCGTCTCGGTCATCGGCGAGCGCCACGAGCTCGAGGAGCGACGACAGCACGTCGTCAACGTGCTGACCTCCGAGCGGGACCTCAGACGGAGCTGAGGCCGCGCCGCCTTCCCTCCGACGGCATCTCCAGCGTTGACCTGCCCCGGGACGTCGGTGCCCCGGGGCAGGTCGCGGCGAAGACCCCGGCATCGCCGATCGGTCGGAGCTGGACGATCGGGCGGTGCCGGGACCGGTCGAGTGTCGAACTTCGAGCGCGCTGGAGGTCAAGACCGACCGCGAGTCGTCAGCGCGGTTCTCGCCCGGGAACCAGTTCGTCCTGCTGCGAGACGACCCGGTTCAGGTGCGCACGCGCGGCCTCGCGCGCCGCGTCCGAATCGGCGGCTGCGATCGCCTCCAGGATCGCGCCGTGCTCGGCCAGGGTCTGCGGCAGGCTCGCGAGGTAGGACCCGGCGTCCTCGTACGACTCGCGCAGGCAGGTGTTCACCGGGTCCATGAACCAGGAGAAGAACGGGTTCCCACCGGCCCGGGTGACGATCTCGTGGAACCGCACGTCCTCCTCGAGGCAGACCTGGTAATCGCTCATGTGTCGTTCCACGCGTCCCACCGACGCGCGCAGCTCGTCCAGGTCCTCCTCCGTGCGGCGCGCCGCCGCCAGCGCGGTCACCTCGACCTCGATGATCAGCCGGGTCTCCATCAGCTGCTGGAAGGTCGTCGCGTTCATCCCCAGCATCAGCGAGTAGTGCCGGACGATGGCGGAACCGTCCGGTTTGGACACCGTCATCCCGCGGCCGGGACGGATGTCGACCAGCCCGCGTTGTTCGAGGATGCGGCCGGCTTCCCGGATCACCGTCCGGCTGACTCCGTAGCGCTCGACGAGCTGAGGTTCGGTGGGCAACCGGTCCCCCGGGCGCAATCCCTGCGCCAGCAGGTCGTTCTGCAGGCGTTCGGCCACCACGTCGGGCAGGCGCGGTGGCCTTTCCGGCGGCGCTCCTCGGGTCTCAGCGCTGAACGCTGCTGGGATCGGGGGTTGCGACGAAGCCATGCGAGAACTATCGTCCGATCATCATACGAAGTCAACGGACAACACCTGTTCACCGGTATCGAGCCCGCAGGTCGGCCACGCCGCGTTCTTCGTCTCCGAGATGCAACCCGTCCGCTGAACATCAACGGCACTGATCGCCGGATCTCGCGTCAGCGCCACGAAAGCAGAACCGGATGTCTCAGAAAGTGATCACCTGCCGGAACTTCCACGCCGGCACCTGGCACGACACCTCCGAGGGCCTGATCGAGCGGAACAACCCCGCGACGGGCGAACTCGCCGCGATCGCCCCTCGTTCCTCACCTGCGGACGTCGACGCAGCGGCCACCTCGGCCGCGACCGCCTTCCGGACCTGGCGCAGGACCCTCCCGGTCGACCGCGCCCGGTACCTGCACGAGCTCGCCGCGGAATGCGCGCACCGCGTGGACGACATGGCTGCGGCCATCACGCGGGAACAGGGAAAGCCGCTGGACGAGGCACGTGGCGAAGTGCGGAAGTTCATCACCGCGCTGCACTACTACGCCGAAGAGGCGCAACGGGTTTTCGGGCGGACCATCCCCAACGACGCCGCCGGTTTCACCAGCATCGTCGAGAAGGAGCCCATCGGCCCGGTCGCCGGCATCGTCCCGTGGAACTACCCGATCGAGCTGATCGGTTGGAAGCTCGCGGGGGCGACCGCGGCCGGCTGCACCATCGTCATCAAGCCCTCCGAGCACACCCCGGGCTGCGCGCAGGTCCTCTCCGAGTGCATCTCGGCCGCTTTCCCCAGCGGCGTGGTCAATTTCGTCTACGGCGACGGCGGAACCGGGCGAGCCCTGGTCGAGCACCCGGCGATCCGCAAGATCGCCTTCACCGGGTCGATGCGCACCGGCCAGTCGATCTTCCGCTCGGTCAACGGGATCACCGGCCTGTCCCTCGAACTCGGCGGCAGCTGCCCGATGATCGTCACCGAGCGGGCGGACATCGGCGCCGCGATCACCGGCGCCGCCCGCCGTTCGTTCCGCAACGCCGGGCAGATCTGCATCGCGATCAACCGGATCTACGTGCAGGACGGCGTCCACGACGAGTTCCTGGCCGGTCTGGCGGCCGCCGCCGACGCGCTGGAAGTGGCCGACGGGATGGAGGTTCCGTCCGCGGACGTCGGTTCGATGACGATGGAGGAGACCTACCGCCGCACCCTCGACCACATCGAGGACGCTCGCGAGCGCGGCGCCTCGGTGGTCGCCGGCGGCGGACCCGTCGCGGAGCTCAAGCCCGGCCTGTTCCTGCGCCCCACGGTCGTCGCCGACGCACCGGACGAGGCGTTGGTGATGCACGAGGAGACCTTCGGCCCGCTCGTCGGAGTCTCGAGGTTCTCCGATCTCGACGACGTCATCGACCGGGCCAATGCCGCTCCCGGCGGGCTGGCCGCCTACGCCTACACCGACGACACCCGCGAAACGTTCGCGCTCGCCCACGAACTCGACTTCGGGAACGTGGCGGTCAACAACGTCGACGCCGGAATCATGAACGCGCCCTACGGCGGACGGCGGGAAAGCGGTTTCGGTTCCGAGCACGGCCACGAGGGCCTCGAATCCTACTTGCAGCTCAAGCACATTCGGCTTCGCCACGGCGCGCGATGAGGCGCGGAAGGACGTAGCACAATGCTCATCGGCATCGATCTCGGCACCTCCACCTGCAAGGTCATCGCCGTCAACGGCGACGGCGAAGTGGTCGCCAAGCAGAGCCGCGACTACGCCATGATCAACCTCCGGCAGGGATGGGCCGAGCAGGACCCGGCGGAGTGGTGGCGCGCCACCGATGAGGCGATCACGGCGCTGACCGCGTTGCTGCCCGAGGGCGGGCGGGAGGTGTCGGGAATCGGCCTGTGCGGCCAGATGCACGGGCTCACCGCCCTCGACGCCGCGGGCGAACCGCTGCGGCACGCGATCCTGTGGAACGACCAGCGGGCCGCTCCGCAGTGCGACTGGATCACCGAACGGGCAGGCGGGCTCGACGAGCTCCTGCGGATGACAAGGAACCGGATGCTGCCCGGTTTCACCGGAGGCAAGATCGTCTGGTTCCGGGAGAACGAGCCGGAGCTCTTCGCGCGCACGGCACGCGTCCTCAACCCCAAGGACTACCTCCGGCTGCGCATGACCGGGACGTGCGCCACCGACGTCTCCGACGCCTCGGGCACCGGCCTGTTCGACGTGGCGCGCCGCGCCTGGTCCGGCGAACTGCTCCAGCTGCTCGACATCGACCGCTCGCTGCTGCCCGACGTCGTCGAGTCCACCGACCAGACCGGGCAGGTCCAACCCGAACTGGCCGAGCGGTGGAACGTCCCCACCGGCACCCCGGTCTTCGGCGGCGGCGGAGACGCGGTCATCCAGACGACCGCGATGGGCCTCGTCGACGCCGGCCCGGTGGGGTTCACCATCGGTACCGCCGGAATCGTCGCCGGTGGCGCGTCCTCCTGCCCCGACAACCCCGGGGGCCGGGTCCAGGTGTCCTGCGGCAACGCGCCGGGACGTTGGCATTGCATGGGTGTTTCGCTCAGCGCCGGTGGGGCCTTCCAGTGGTTGCGCGACGCGCTCGCGCCCGCCACCACCACCGATCCGATCTCCTTCGACCGGCTCATCGGCCTCGCCAAGGCCGTCGATCCCGGTTCCGACGGCCTCCGCTTCCTGCCCTACCTGCTCGGTGAGCGGTCCCCGCACGTCGCCCCGGAGGCGACCGGCAGCTGGGTGGGGCTGACGCCGATCCACCACGTCGGCCACCTGGCGCGCAGCGTGATGGAAGGGGTGCTGCTCAACCTCCGGGAGATCCTGGAGGTGTGCCGCGACGCCGGGCTCGACTGCGAGCGCGTCATCGCCTCCGGCGGTGCGACCAGCGAGTCGTTGTGGCTGCAGATGCTCGCCGACGTGCTCGACCGGGACATCGCCGTGGTGACCGGGTCCTCCGAAGGAGGCGCCTACGGTGCCGCGCTGGCCGCGGGAGTCGGTGCCGGTCTGTGGAGCGATTTCGACGAGGCGCTGGCCGGGGTGAGCGTGGAGCGCACCTTCGTCCCCCAACCGGGACCTGCGCAGGAGTACGACCGGATCTTCCCCGCGCACCGCCGGCTCTACGACGGGCTCAAGCCCGTCTACCAGGCGAACGCCGAGGTTCCGTGATCACCGGCTTCCCACTGGTCCGCACGAGATCCGCGATGTCAACGTCCACCCACTCCCGGGAGGGAACATGACCGACCTGTTCGCGCTCAACGGCAGGAACGCGATCGTCACCGGCGGCGCGCAGGGCATCGGCGAGGCCATCGTGCTCGGCCTCCGCGACGCCGGTGCCCGGGTGTTCATCTGCGACGTCAACCCCGACAGCGGTCGAGCATCGGCCGAGCGCCACGGCGTCGAGTTCGTGGCCGCGGACGTCACCGATCCCGACAGCGTCGAGGCGGCGTTCGAGCACGTGGTGACCGCGGGCGGTTCCGTCGACGTCGCGGTGAACAACGCCGGCATCGTGCACAACCACCCCAGCGAAGACCTCGACCCCGCGGACTGGCGCCGAGTGATGTCGGTGAACCTCGACGGCGTGTTCTACAGCTGCCGGGCCGCGGGCAAGCGGATGCTCGCGCAGGGCTCCGGGAGCATCATCAACACCGGCAGCATGAGCGGCCACATCTCCAACCGCCCGCAGCCCCAGTCCGCCTACAACGCCGCGAAGGCGGGCGTCATCCACCTCACCAAGTCCTTGGCCGGGGAATGGGCCGCTCGCGGGGTGCGGGTCAACTCCGTCTCCCCCGGCTACGTGGGCACCGAGCTGACCGAACGCGGTCTGAGCAACGAGGAGTGGCGCCGGGCCTGGATCGACGGCACCCCGATGAACCGCGTCGCCGAACCCCGCGAGATAGCCCCGGCCGTGGTCTTCCTCGCCTCCGACGCCAGCAGCTACTGCACCGGAACCGATCTCGTCGTGGACGGCGGCTACACCGTCTGGTGACGAGCTGTTTCAGGATCGCTCGGTCAGGAACGCCAGCAGGTCGGCGTTGATCGTCTCCGCGTGCGTGGTGGGCATGCCGTGCGGCAGACCTCGGTAGGTCTTCAGCGTCGCGTTCTTCAGCAGCTTCGCCGACAGGGGCCCGGAGTTCTCGTACGGCACGATCTGATCGGCATCGGTGTGCATCACCAGCACCGGAACGGTGACCTTCGTCAGATCATCGGTGAAGTCGGTCTGGGAGAAGGCGACGATGCCGTCGTAGTGCGCCTTCGCGCCGCCCATCATGCCTTGCCGCCACCAGTTCTGGATGAGGGCTTCCGCTGGTTCCACGCCCGGCCGGTTGAATCCGTAGAAGGGGCCCGACGGGAGGTCGCGGTAGAACTGCGAGCGGTTGGCCGCCAGCTGCGCCTGCAGGTCGTCGAACACTCGCCGGGGCAGCCCGCCGGGGTTGGCTTCGGTGGCGACCATCAACGGCGGAACGGCGTTGATGATGGCGGCCTTGGACACCCGCGCCTCGCCGTGCCTGGCCAGGTACCGGATCACTTCACCGCCGCCGGTCGAATGGCCCACGTGAACCGCGCCGGTCAGGTCGAGATGGGCTGTCACCGCGGCGAGATCATCGGCGTAGTGGTCCATGTCGTGGCCGTCGCCGGTCTGGCTGGAGCGTCCGTGCCCGCGCCGGTCGTGGGCGATCACCCGATATCCGCGCTCCAGGAAGTACAGCATCTGGGCGTCCCAGTCGTCGGCCGAGAGCGGCCAGCCGTGGCTGAACACGATCGGCGTGCCCGAACCCCAGTCCTTGAAGAAGATCTCGGTGCCGTCGTTGGTGGTGATGGTGCCCATGCAGTTCCTTCCTCGGTGTGGAACGACGCGGCACACCTTCGCCACGTGTCCAGGGCTCAACACCGCCCGATGCTCCGCACGAACCGACCGAACCTCCAGGGCCATAAGTCACTCGCCGCGGACCGGCACCCGGTCGGCGCGATGCCGCCCCAGCGCATGTTTCGCGCCCGCAGCCGCACGGGTAGGTCGAGCTGGTGTCCGCCCCGATGTCCGACGAGTTCGCGCCTTTCGACCGCGCGTGGCTCAACACGGCTCACCAAGGACCCATGCCGCTGACCGCGGCAGCGGCGGGGCGCGAAGCGATCGAGGCCAAGCTCGATCCGCGCCGCATGTCGGACGAGGCGTTCTTCCAGGTCCCGGCCGCGCTGCGCAGCTCGCTCGGCGAGCTGGTGGGCGCCGGTGGCGACGAGATCGTGCTCGGCAACAGCACCAGCTACGGCCTGAACCTGCTCGCGCACGGCTTGCCGCTGCGCGACGGCGACGAAGTGCTCCTGGTCGACGGCGATTTCCCGGCCACGATCTACCCGTGGCTGCCCTTGCAGCGCCGAGGAGTGCGCCTGCGGACCGTTCCCGCCCCGTCCGGCGCCCTCGAACCGGAGGACCTGGACTCAGCGCTGACCGACCGCACCCGCGTCGTGTGCACGAGTTGGGTGTTCTCGTTCACCGGTCATGCCGCGGAGGTGGCCGACCTGGTCGACGTGTGCCGTCAACGGGAGAACATCACCTTCGTGCTCAACGGTTCTCAAGCGGTCGGCGCCCGTCCCGCGGACGTCTACGACCTGGGAGTCGATGCGCTGGTGAGCTGCGGCTTCAAGTGGCTGTGCGGCCCTTACGCGACGGGATTCGCCTGGCTGCGCCCCGCGCTCATGCGGAGGATGGAGTACGAGCAGGGTTATTGGCTCGCCCAGGTCGGCGAGATCGCGAACCCACCGGGCCACTACGCACTGCGCCAAGACCTGGGCGCCGCCGCCTACGACGTCTTCTGCACCGCGAACCTCTCGGTCTTCCCCTCCTGGCACCGCGCGGTGTCCCTGCTGCTGGAGCGCGGGATCCACGAGGTCCAACGGCACGACCAGGCGCTGATCGACCAGCTCATCACCGGGCTGCCCGAGGGGTGGGTTCTGCGCAGCCCGGCGGCCGGTGCGCGACGTTCCACCCTGGTCCTCCTCGAACCGGAACCACCGGACACCGTCGCGCGAGCGCTGCGGCGCCTGGACGTGGCAGGTGTCGACGCGGCCGAGCGCGCGGGCAAGCTCCGGCTCTCACCGCACGTTCACAACACACCCGCTGACATCGAGCGCGCGCTCGCGGCGCTGGCCGCGTGAGCGCCCACCCCGTTCCGCGATCTCGGGGTGGGCGCGGGCGGTATCGGATCAGGTGAGGTGGGTGAGGATCGCTTCGACGATCTCGTCGGTCTTGGCGGTTCCGCCGACGTCGGGGGTGAGCAAGCCCGAGGCGGTGGTGGCCTCGATGGCCTCGCGGACGCGGGTGGCCTCGTCGGTCAGGCCGAAGTGCTCCAGCATGAGCGCGGCGCTGCCGATCGCGCCGATCGGGTTGGCCAGTCCCTGACCGGCGATGTCAGGAGCGGAGCCGTGGACGGGCTCGAACATCGACGGGAACCGGCGGTCGGGGTTGAGGTTCGCGCTGGCGGCGAGCCCGAGACTGCCGGCCAGGGCGGAGCCGAGGTCGGAGAGGATGTCGGCGTTGAGATTGGAGGCCACCACCACCGACAGGTCCTCGGGGTGCAGGACGAACTTCGCCGACATCGCGTCGACCAGCACGCTCTCGGTCTCCACGTCCGGGTAGTCGGCGGCCACGCGCTCGAACACCTCGTCCCAGAGCACCATGCCGTACTGCTGGGCGTTGCTCTTGGTCACCGACGACACCTTCTTGCGCTCGCGCCCGCGCGCGAGGTCGAAGGCGAACCGCATGATGCGCTCGCAGCCCTTCTCGGTGAACAGCGCGGTCTGCAACGCCACCTCGTTGCCGGGTCCGCGACCCGCGAGGTTGCGGCCACCGAGACCGGCGTACTCGCCTTCGCTGTTCTCCCGGACCACCACCCAGTCCAGCGGGGTGTCGTCGGCCTTGCGCAGCGGCGAGGTGATGCCGGGGTGGAAGTGCACCGGCCGGACGTTCGCCCACTGGTCGAAGCTCTGGCAGATCCGCAGCCGCAGGCCCCACAGGCTGATGTGATCGGGCACCGACGGCCAGCCGACCGCACCGAAGTACAACGCGTCGAAGTCCTGCAGCGCTTCCAGGCCGTCCTCGTCCATCATGCGACCGGTCTTCTCGTAATACCCGCAGCCCCAGGGGAACTCGGTCCAGTCGAAGGCGAAACGGCCACCGGACCCCGCGGCCAGCGCGTCCAGCACGGCCCGGCCGGCGGCGACCACCTCGGTACCCACACCGTCTGCGGGGATGGCGGCGATGGTGAACGTGCGCTGTGCTGACATCGGGTGACTCCCTGCTGCGTTCGACTCGTCTTGCCCCCGAGTGAAGACCGGCGGGCGCCGGACGTCCAACACGCGCTGCCGATCCGGTTGATAGGTGCCGGCTATGTCGTCTGCTCCAGGTAGCCGACCGGCGTGTGGGAGCGGGCCACGGTCAGGAACGCCTGAGCGGCCGGTGTCAGCGGTGCGGACCGGCTGATCAGCGAGACGTGCAGCTGGGACGGTGGGTCGATGCGCGCGACCCGGGCCCCGGCCCGGCTGGCCAGGGGTGCCCAGGCCGAGGGCAGCACGGCGAGCCCGACGCCCTGCAGCACCAGCGGCAGGATGGAGGTGCGGTGCGCGACCTCGGCCACGATCTCCAGGTCCTCGCCGGAGGCGAGCATCTCGTCCACGATGCGACGCATCTGGCTGCCGGGCGGCGAGGCGATCAGCCGCGCGCCCGCCAGCGCTGCTCGCGGTACGGGATCCTCGTCCGGGAAACCCGCGTCGTCCGCGCCGACCACGACGAAGTTCTGGGATTCCAGCGGCAGCACGTCGACGCCCGGGGCCAGCACGCTGCCGGGAGCTCCGACCAGGCCGAGTTCGCAGGCTCCGTCCCGGACCTTCTGCACGACTTCCTCCGGTGTGAAGGCGGCGTCCGCGGCGACGATCACGCCCGGGTGCTGCTGGGTGAACAGGCGGGTCAGCGTGCTGAGCGGCTCGATGCCGGGTGACGGCATCGTCACCAGCTCGACGCGGCCGCGCTGCACGCCCTTCAACGAGTCCATCGTCGCTCTGGCCGTGCGCAGGTCGCGCAGGACCTGGCGCGCCGGACCGATCAGCTCCTTGCCCGCATCGCTGAGCACCGCGCCGCGTCCGATCCGGTGGAACAGCCGCACCCCGAGCTCGCGTTCCAGGCCCGCGACCGCTTGCGACAGCGACGGCTGCGCGATGTGCAGCTTCTGCGCCGCACGGCCGAAGCCGTCGTTGTCGACGATGGCCATGAAGTACTCCAGCTGACGTGCGTCCATCCGCAACTTCCTCGGGGCCGGCGACCTTCGATCGCCCCAGCTTAACGGGCATTCATTCGTCAAACCTATCCGTCGGGTAGCGAGTCCCTGTTGGACGGCGCACCGCGAACCCGGTCAATGTCATGGCCACCTTCCTGGGCGAGGAGGCTCCGAGCCGAATCTCCGCCCCACCGGCCCGGTCCGACCCGCAGGGCCCCGACCTCGACGATCGACGTGCAGGAGACGCAATGACGCAGACCGCACAGCACCCGGTTCCGGACGACGGGAAGCCGAGGGCCAAGCCCTGGTACCGGCAGCTCTACGTCCAGGTCCTGCTCGCCATCGTCATCGGCATCGTCGTCGGCTGGCGGTGGCCCGACCTCGGTGAGGCGATGGAGCCCATCGGGACGACCTTCATCGACGCCATGAAGATGCTGATCGGCCCGATCGTCTTCCTCACGATCATCGGCGGCATCGCGAGCGTCGCCGACCTGAAGAAGGTCGGTCTGACCGGGCTCAAAGCCCTGACGTACTTCCAGGTCGGCACGATCATCGCGATGGTCTTCGGGTTGGTCGCGATCAACGTCGTCCGCCTCGGCGAAGGCGTCAACGCCGACCCGTCGACGATCCAGACCAGCGGCAAAGCCCAGGAGTACATCGAATCCGGCGAGTCGCAGCACTGGTGGGAGTTCCTCACCCACATCGTCCCGGACAGCTTCTTCGGCGCCTTCGTCGAAGGCGACATCCTGCAGATCATCTTCCTGGCGGTGCTCTTCGGCATCGCGATCAAGGCGGTCGGCCCGATCGGCGAACCGGTCATCGCCGGCGTCAAGCGGCTCACCGACATCGTGTTCAAGGTCCTGAGCTTCGTGATGAAGGCCGCCCCGCTCGGCGCCTTCGGCGCGATGGCCTACGCCATCGGAAAGTTCGGACTGTCCACGCTGACCAGTCTCGGATCGCTGATCGCCCTGTTCTACACGACCTCGATCCTGTTCGTGGTGGTCGTCCTCGGCGGGTTCCTCGCCGCCTACGTCCGGCTCAACATCTTCCAGCTCTTCCGCTACCTCAAGGACGAGTTCTTCCTGGTGCTGGGCACCTCCACCGCCGAACCCGCCCTGCCCGGTCTGATGCGCAAGATGACGTTCATGGGCGCCGACCGCACCACCGTCGGCCTCGTCGTCCCGACCGGCTACAGCTTCAACCTCGACGGCGCCGCGATCTACCTGTCGCTGGCGACCCTCTACATCGCGCAGGCCACCAACACCCCGTTGAGCATCACCCAGCAACTCGGGCTCCTCGCGGTCATGCTGCTCACCTCCAAGGGCGCCGCGGGCGTTGCGGGCGGCGGGTTCATCGCCCTGACCGCGACGCTGTCGACCGTCGGGACCGTGCCCGCAGCGGGCATCATGCTGATCTTCGGCATCGACAAGTTCATGTCCGAATGCCGCGCCCTGGTCAACTTCTACGGCAACGCCGTCGCCACCCTGGTGATCGCCAAGTGGGACCGGAACCTAGACATCAACCGCGCCAGGCAGGTTCTCGCCGACCCCACCTCCTCCGAGCGCTCAGCGGAAGCGCCAGAGCCGATCCGGGAGGCGAGCCCTGCCCCTGACGGCGAGCCCGGGACCGCCCTCGCCCAGGACGGGAGCCGGTGAGTCCAGCGCAGATCCGACTGCTGCGGATCGGGACCGTCGCTCATCAGGACGGTCCCGATCCGGGCGTCAGTTCGCCGCCGCCACCGGGTCCTTCTCCGGATCTCCGCGCTCGGCGGGCGCGGCCACGAGCGAAGGAGCGGCCCCGTGCTCGCCGAAGTCGGCTCGCAGCCATCTGATCAGCGACACCGCGACGAGCACCAGGACGAAGATCAGCGGGAACGCGGTGATGATGGACAAGGTCTGCAGGGCTTCGAGACCTCCGGTGTACATCAGCACGATCGACACCCCCGCCAGCACGATCGCCCAGAAGACGCGGTGCCACCTCGCCGGTTCCACGTCCTGCGGCAGGTCCTCGGACGCCACCGCGGCCATGGTGTAGGCCGAGGAGTCCAGCGTGGTGGCCAGGAAGACCACCATCAGCAGCAGGAACGCCACCACCGCGAACGAACCGAACGGCAGGTGCGCCAGGGTGGCGATGATGCCCGCCGTGTCGCCCTGCGCCTGCACGATGTCAGCGACGGGGACGATCTTGTTGAGCTCGAAGTACAGCGAGGTGTTGCCCAGCAGCATGAACGCCAGCCAGCACCCGGCGCTGCCTGCGAGGCACATCGCCCCGATCAGCCCGCGGACCGTGCGGCCCTTGGAGATCTTGGCGGTGAACAGGCCGACGAACGGCGCGTAGGCGATCCACCAGCCCCAGTAGAAGATGGTCCAGGTCTCCTCGAACCCGGAGCCGCCCACCGGGTCGGTGTAGAAGCTCATCTCCACGAAGTTCTGCAGCAGGATGCCGAAGCTCTGGGTGAAGGTGTCGATCAGGAACACCGTCGGGCCCAGCACCAGGATGAACAGCCCGAGTCCGAGCGCCAGCCACACGTTGATGTCGGCGAGGCGCTTGAGCCCCTTCTGCATTCCCAGGAACACGCTCACGCCGAACAGCGCCGTCCAGACCACGACGATCCCGATGTCCAGCGGTGTGCCCTTCTCCAGCGGGGTCATCGAGGCGATGCCCTCGGACACCAGCGGGACCTCCAGCCCCAGCGAGGTGCCCGCGGCTCCGATCAGGCCGAAGATGAACAGCACGTCGATGATCCGGCCGAGCCAGCCGTCGGCCCGGTCCCCGATCACACCGCGGCACGCGTCGCTGAGCCGCAGGGTCCGCTGCTTGCGCACGTGGTAGACGTAGGCCAGCGCCAGGGCGGGTAAGCAGAACAGGCCCCACGCGGTGAATCCCCAGTGGAACAGCGGGTAGGTGGCGGCCCAGTCGGCCGCCTCGGTGCTGCGGGGCTGGATGCCCATCGGTGGCTCGACGTAGTAGTACGACCACTCGATGACGCCCCAGTAGATGATCCCACCGCCGATGCCCGAGGTGAAGATCATGGCCAGCCAGCTGTAGGTGGAGAACTCTGGCCTGTCGTCGCGACCGCCGAACTTCACCCGGCCGTAGCGGCTGAACGCCAGCCATCCGAGGAAGCCCGCGACCGCGGCGGCGAACCAGAGATAGAGCCACCCGAACTTCCCGGTCAGCACACCGAGCGCGCTGTCGAGAGCCTGTTGACCACGTTCCGGGGCGATCATGACCGGGACGCAGATCGCGGCCACCAGCAGCACCGAGAACCAGAAGATCCGTCTGTCGATCCGAACTTTTCCGCCTGTCGCAGGGATGACGGAAGCACCTCCACATTTCGTGGCCGACGCCTGCCGGCCGGGCTTGCCGTACCGCGCCTCGTCGTGCCGTGTCTCGCGGGACGCCCGCCGGGAGCGAGCCGTGGCCGATGCGTGTGTTCCACGCCGGGCAGCTGGCGCTCGCCGAGCGGATCGGCGTTGCGATTCGACTGATGAGTCAGTTGCGCAACGGCGTAAACATTGAGCCCTTTTGTTCGTCCCGTCAAGTGCCGGTCACCTTAACCACAGCGCAACAGGCATTTTTTGGAGGTGTGCAACGCTGCGACCAGCCGCTCGCAGCGTTGCGATGAGCTCGCGCGTTGCGATTGTCGCAATGCCTGTTAGTGTTCGGGATCGTGGAGGAGAAGGAGTCGTCGCTGCGCGGCCGGGTGAAGGACGTGCTGCGCGCGCACCCGGGCAGCCAGCGCGCGTTCGCCGAGCGGATCGGGCTGGACGCCACCAAGCTGTCGAAGTCGCTGGCCGGTACCAGGCGCTTCACCCCCGCCGAGCTCACCCGCATCGCCGAGGTCGGCAACGTCACGGTGAACTGGCTGATCAACGGCAGCGACGAGGCCGACACGGTTGCCGCCGCGCCGCAGCGCTCGGCCGTCCTGGCCCGCACCGCCGACGCGCGGGAGGCCGGGCGTCATCAGCAGATCCTCGACGCCGCCTGGCACCTGATCGCCGAGCACGGCTACCACGCGGTGCGGATCTCCGACGTCGCGAAGGCGTGCGGGGTCAGCGCGGCGACCATCCACTACCACTTCCCCGGCAGGGACGACCTCCTCACCGAAGCGCTGCGGCATTCGGTGCGGCAGGCGTTCGACCGGCAGGTCGCCGAACTGCACAGCATCGACGACGCGCACGAACGCCTGCTGCGGCTCGTCGAGCTCCAGCTGCCCAAACCCGGCCTGCTGCGGCTGGAGTGGTCGATCTGGTTGCAGGTGTGGAACGAGAGCGCGCGCAACCCGGAGATGGGCGTGCTGCACTCGGATTCCTACACCCGCTGGCACGACACGATCGCCCGCACCATCCGGGAAGGCCAGCAGCAGGGCGTGTTCGTCGCCGACACCGATCCCGAGGACCTCACCGTGCCGCTGACCGCGCTGATCGACGGCTTGGGCATCCAGGTCCTCACCGCCAGGCCCGGCCGTTCCGTGGAGCGGATGCGGAAGGTGCTGCACGACCACGTCGAGCGCGAGATCGTCCGGCACTAGGAGCTGTTGAGGAATCGCGTTGCTTGGCGGTGCGGGTGGCAGAACCTGAGCGGTGGTTCCGTGGACTCCGTGCGCCGCTCCTTATGTATTCCGCTTACCCAGGGGGTGGACATCGGCGTCCCGGCGTACTCGCCACGAAACCGCTCAGAACCTGCGGCGGTGCCGGCTGAGTCCCACACTTGAAACAGCGGCTCCGCCGCCTTCTTAAGCTCCTAGCGCCGGCTCCGGGGCCTGAGCACCGAGGGGTGTGCTCAGCGCTCAGGCCGCCGGTGTCATCCGGGCAGGGTCACGTGCTCCGGTGTCAGGTCGGCGAGGCGGCTGACGCCGAGCAGCTGCAGGGTTCGGGTGATCTCGGCGCTCAGGATCTCCACCGCCCGATCGACCCCGCGTTCGCCGCCGGCCATCAAGCCGTACAGGAAGGCCCTGCCGATCAGGCATCCGTTCGCGCCGTTGGCGACGGCCGCGATGATGTCGGCACCGCTGAGGATGCCGGTGTCCAGCAGGACTTCGGCTCGGCCCTGGAGTTCGTCGACCACCCGCGGCAGCAGCTTCAACGGGGTGGGCGCGCGGTCCAGCTGGCGACCGCCGTGGTTGGACAGCACCACCGCGTCCGCACCGGCGGCGACGACGTCGCGGGCGTCGGTCGTGCTCTGCACGCCCTTGACCACGAGCTTGTGCGGCCAGAGCTCCCGCAGCCACTCCAGGTCGGCGAAGGTCACCGTGGGGTCGAACATGGTGTTGATCAGCTCGGCGACGGTGCCGTCCCAGGAGGACAGCGAGGCGAACGACAGCGGTTCGGTCGTGAGCAGGTTGAAGCTCCAGGCCGGGTGCAGCACGCCGTCGACGAAGGTGCGCGCGGACAGCGCCGGCGGGATCGTCAACCCGTTCCGCGCGTCCCGGTGCCGGGCGCCCGCGACCGGGGTGTCGACCGTGAGGATCAGCGTGTCGTAACCGCTCTCCAGCGCGCGGTTGACGAGGTCCTCGCTGGCTTCGCGGTCCTTCCAGAGGTAGAGCTGGAACCACTTGCGCGCGTTCGGCGCGGAGCGGGCCACGTCCTCGATCGACGTCGTGCCCATGGTCGACAGCGAGAACGGGATGCCGGCCCGTTCGGCGACGCGGGCCACCGCCCGCTCGCCCTCGTGCTGCATCATCCGCGTGAACCCGGTCGGGGCGAACGCGAACGGCAACGCCGAGCGCGCGCCGAGGATCTCCGCGGACGGGTCCACCGCCGAGACGTCGCGGAGCACAGCGGGGTGGAACTCGACCTGGCGGAACGCCTGGCGCGCCCGCCGCAGGCTGATCTCCTCCTCCGCGGCGCCGTCGGTGTAGTCGAACGGCGCCTTCGGCGTGCGGCGACGCGCCAGCTGCCGGAGGTCGGCGATGGTGTGCGCCCGGGAGAGCCTGCGCCGGGTGCCGTCGAGCTCGACGGGCCGTGGCCGCAGGAGGGGTTTCAGCTCTGACCAGCGGGGGATCTGCCGCTCGCTCACGGGTTTCCTCTCTCGTTCGTTCGGTGGGTGCCCGGGTCCGCTACTGCGGCAACATCCAGGCGAGGACGGTGGCCTGCAGGAAGACGAGGACGCAGAGCGCCAGCAGCAGTCCCAGGCTCCACTTGAGCGTCACCCGCAGCAGCGTCGCCTCCTGGTTGACCAGACCGACCGCGCTCGCCGCGATGCTCAGGTTCTGCGGGCTGACCATCTTGCCCATCACGCCGCCGGAGGTGTTGGCGGCCACCAGCAGGGCCGGGTCGACGCCCACCTTCTGCGCGGCCACCTGCTGCAACCCGGCGAACAGGGCGTTCGCGCTGGTGTCCGATCCCGTCACCGCGACGCCGATCCAACCCAGCACCGGGGACAGGAAGACGAACGCCGCGCCCGCGGCGGCGATGGCGGTGCCGATCGTCGTGGTCTGCCCGGACTGGTTCATGACGTAGGCCAGGGCGAGCACGCAGACGACCGCGAGCGCCGACCACCGCAGCGACTTCGCGGTGCTGACCAGGTCGGAGAACGCGGCGCGCAGCGGGATCCGGTAGGCGACCACGACGCCGAATCCGCAGAGCAGGAGCAGGCTTCCGGGAGAGGACAGCCAGCTCAGGCTGAAAACGGTTGTGCTGGAGGGTTCTCCGGACGCCGTCAGCAGCTGGCCGTGCAACCCGGGCCACGGGACCTTCACGGTCGTGGCGTCCAGGGCGTCGCCCAACGGCTCCCACAGCTTGACCACCGAGAACACGACCACGACGAGGACGTAGGGCAGCAGGGCCATCGCGGTTCGGCCGGCGCTGAGCCGCTGCCGCTCCCCCACGATCGTCCGCGTGGCGGCGGCTCCATCGCTGGGGACGTCGGCCGGTGCTAGGCGGCCGAGGCGCTGGTGCGCCGCTTCGCCGCCGCGCGGCTGCCAGAAGCGGAGGAGGACCACCAGCGCCACCGCGCCCACGAGGGAGGACACGATATCGGTCAGCTGCACCGACATGTAGTTCGCGCAGACGAACTGGGCGACCGCGAAACCGACGCCGGTCGCGGCCGCTGCCTGCCAGGTCTCCCGCAGTCCGCGACGTCCGTCGACGATGAGGACGAGCAGGAACGGGACGGCCAGCGCCAGCACCGGGGTCTGCCGTCCGACCACGGCACCGATGTGCTCGTAGGGGATCCCGGTCAGCTCACCGGCGGTGATGATCGGGGTGGCCAGGGCGCCGAAGGCGACCGGCGCGGTGTTGGCGAGCAGGACCGTGACCGCGGCGCGCAGCGGTGGGAAGCCGATCGCGACCAGCATCATGCCGGTGATCGCCACGGGCGCGCCGAATCCGGCGAGCGCTTCGAGCAGGCCGCCGAAGCAGAACGCGATGACCACGGCTTGGATCCGCGGATCGGGGGAGATCATGCCGAAGCACGTCCGCAGGTCCTCGAAGCGCCCGCTGGTCACCGTGAGCTGGTAGAGCCAGATCGCGGTGAAGACGATCCACATGATCGGCAGCAGGCCGAACGCGATGCCTTGCCCGGCCGAGGACAACGCCATGCCGATCGGCATCCCGTAGGCGGCCACGGCCACCGCCAGAGCCGCCGCGAGCCCGGACAGGGCCGCCCAGTGGGCCTTCACGCGGAATGCGCCGAGCAGCACGAACACGGTGACGAGGGGCAGGGCCGCGAGCACGGCCGAGAGCACCAGGTTTCCGCCGATCGGCGCTGGATCCGGTTGGTACACAGGCGCGACACCTCTCTGAGTCAAGACCGCCAATGTCGACCTTTATGTGGTCGGACCATAAGGTGGCTGTACCCTAAGAGCCTCAGAAGGGGATGTAAAGGTTTCGGGGGCACCGATGGCCGGGATCGAGAGCGACGACGATCCGAACGCGGGCGGATCGTGGCGCCCGGTGGCGCGCGCACGAACCTACGAGCTCGTGATCGAGCGGGTCGAAGAGCAGATCGTGACCGGCCAGCTGAAGGTGGGCGATCGGCTGCCCGCCGAACGCGACCTGGCTCAGATGCTCGGGGTGAGTCGGGGCGCGGTCCGCGAAGCGTTCCGCGCGCTGGAGGCGCAGGGCGTGCTGCGCATGGCGGTCGGCACCGGCCCCGACGCGGGAACGACCGTCGCCGCCACGCCCAGCAGCGCCTTGAACCGGCTGCTGCGCCTGCACGTGGCGCTGGCCAACTTCCCCATCCAGCACGTCGTGGACGCGCGGGTCATGTTGGAACGCGAGAGCGCCCGGCACGCCGCGGAGAAAGCCACTCCGGCCGATCTGGAGGAGATGCGCGAGCTGCTCGCGGCCATGGACGACCCGGACTGCGACCGCGAGCGCTTCAACGAGCTGGACGCCGACTTCCACGTCGCGATCGCCGAAGCGGGCGGCAACCGCCTAGTCGCCGACATGACGATCGCGATCCGCGAATCCATGCGCCGGCCGCTGCTGAACGCCTTCCAGGAGCTGGGCGACGCGTGGGCCCCGATCGCCGAGGGCCTCAAGAACGACCACCGCTCGATCTGCGAAGCGCTGGAAGCCGGCGACAGCGCCGCGGCGCAGGAGCACGTCGAGAGGCACATCCGCGGTTTCTACCGGGACGGCTGGGGAGGCTGCTTCTCCACCGACCAGAGCTGACCCCGGCACCCGAAGTCCGCTCGGTCAGTGCTGGTTGAGCCTGCGGTAGCGGGACGGGGTCGTGCCGGTGGCGACGCGGAACTGGCGGTTGAAGTTCGACAGGTTGGTGAACCCCACCCGGTAGCAGATCTCCGCGACGGGCAGCCGGGTGGTGCGCAGCAGGCGAGACGCCTCCGTGACGCGCATGCGGCTCACGGTGCGGCTGAAGCCCACGCCGGTGGCCTTGGAGAACAGCCGGGAGAAGGCGTCCCGGCTCAAGGCCACCTCGTCGGCCACGTCCCGCAGCAGCATCCGGTCCGCGAGGTGGTCGGTGATGTAGTTCAGCGCTCGGTTGAACAGCTCGGTCTCCTCGACGTCCAGGCGGTAGGAGCCGCCGTGGCTGTCGAGGTAGTGGCGGTCGGACTCGGGCGACTCTGCGAGCACGCTCAGCAGCTCGGTGACCGCGGCCAGGCGCCGCAGGCCGAAGGTGCCCTGCACGGCCTCCAAGGCCGCCGCGCCGTCCGCCGCCGAGCGGCCGCCGAACTCGATGCCGCGAGCCGCATCGTCCAGCAACGGGCGCAGGGACTCCAGTTCCGGCAGCTTCTCGGCGGCGGCGAAGAACCGGTCCTGGTCGAGCTGCAGGACCACGTCGCGGTTGCGCACCGGTTCGTCGTCCTCGAGGTGGGAGATCCAGTTGTGCGGCAGGAAGGAGCCGATGAGGCACAGGTTGCCGGGCCCGAACGGACCCACGTGGTCACCGATCATCATCGTCCCGGAGGACTCGCGGACGAGGTGGACCTCCACCTCGGGGTGGTGGTGCCAGCGGGCCAGCGGGTGCGGCCAGTCGTGCTGGTGCCACCGCACGGAGCTCGACGGGTCCGGGACCACGAGTTCCCGCACGGGCGAAGCGGTTTCGCCCGCGCTGCTCCGCGCGGCGGCACCCACCGTCAGGCTCCCGCCACTCGGATCTGGATCTTGGTGTCGCCCGGTCGCGCCTCGGCGCCGCGCTCGAAGGCGGCCACGGCCTCCTCCACCGGGTAGGTGGCGCTGATCAGATCGCCCAGGTCCACCGACGGGGAAGCCGCCAGTTCGATGGCTCGCGCGTAGGCGTTGGCGTAGCGGAACACCGTCTCGATGCGCAGTTCCCGGGCTTGCGCGGCGGCGACGTCCAGGGGCACCGGATCCACGGGGATGCCCACCAGCACGATCGTCCCGCCCGGTGCGGGAGTCTCCCACAGCGAGCCGAAGGCCCTCGGGTTGCCGCTGGCCTCGAACACCACGTCCGCGCCCCAGCCGCCGGTGGCCTCCCGCACCACGTCGGCCAGCTCCTGCCGGGTGGCGTCCACGGGGTGGATGGTCGGGTACGGCTCGATCTTGGCGAACTTCTCCGGCGCGACGTCGGAGATGTGCACGCGCGATGGCGGTGAGCACCCCGATCGTCCCGGCTCCCGCGACGGCGACCACGTCACCGGGTGAGATCCCCGCCTTGGTCACCGCGTGGACGGCCACCGCGAAGGGCTCGATGAGCGCGCCTTCCTCCAGGGACAGCCGGTCGGGCAGCTTGTAGGTGAAGTCGGCCGGATGGACGACCTCCGGTCGCAGGCAGCCGTGCACCGGCGGGGTGGCCCAGAACCGCACGTCGGGGTCGACGTTGTACATGCCCAGGCGCGAAGCGCGGGAACGCGGGTCGGGGATGCCCGGTTCCATGCACACCCGGTCGCCGACGGCCAGGTGGGCGACGCCCTCGCCGACCTCCAGGACGGTGCCGGAGGCTTCGTGGCCGAGCACCATGGGCGCCTCGACGACGTAGGGCCCGATCCGCCCGTGGGTGTAGTAGTGGACGTCGCTGCCGCAGATGCCGACGGTGTGGACACCGATGCGCACTTCGCCGGGGCCGACCCGGCCCGGGCCGGGGACCGGGCGGATCTGGATCTCGTGCGGGCGTTCGAGGACGACGGCGTCCATCGTCTTCTCCTGCGGGCTGGGAGCGGTCGTGGGATTCATCGTCGCAGGTCCTCTCAGGCGGCGTTGGTCAGGCGCTCGCGGCGCGGGAGCACCCGACCGGCCTCGGTGGTGATGCCCGGCTGGGGTGGGTGGATGAAGAAGGTGGTGATGGTGCCCAGCACCATCAGGCCCGCGAAGGCCCAGCACACGCCGATCGGTCCGATCACCGGCAGCAGCGCGGTGGCGATGCCAGGACCCGCGAAGGTGGTCAGCCCGGAGGCGAGGTTGTGGGCGGAGATCGCCGCCCCGCGGTGCTCCGGTGCGAGCGCCGGGAAGATCGCGCCCATCGGCACGAAGGCGGTGACCGACAGCGCGAAGAGCACGGCGGGGACGATCATCAGCGGGAAGCTCGCTCCGAACCACACCGGGAAGTAGGCGAAGGCCAGCGTCGCGATCGCCATGCCGCCGAAGCCGTACCAGCGCATCTGGCGCATCCGGCCGTAGCGGTCCCCGAGCCGGCCCCACATGATGTTGGATCCGATGGTGATGGCGTTCGTGATCGCCCACAGGGTCATCCACTCGGGCAGGGAGAACCACGCATCGCCGCCGACGTCGTCGGTGGTCAGGTAGAGCGGCATCATCATCGGGAACGCGTAGAGCGTCAGGTTGCACAGCACCCGGATGACCACGGACAGCGCGATCTGCCGGTTCTCGACCAGGATCGTCACCCCGCGCAGCAGCTCCCGAGCCCTGCCCTCGCGGGCGAGCTCCCGCGAGCGGTCGGCCTCAGGCGGGGCACCCGGAACGAGGAAGGCGCACAGGGCCGTTCCGGCCGCGACGAAGATCAGCGAGGCCCACAGCGTGGCGTACTCGCCGATCACGGGGACCAGCAGGCTGGGCACGTAGGCGCCCATGACGCCGAGGCCCAGCGAGAACGAGGCCCAGAACCAGCCCATCGCCGAGGCCAGGCGGCTGGGGTGGACCGACTGCGCGATGAGCACCACGAACGAGTACATGAACAGCGGGTAGGCCACCCCGCGCAGGCTGTAGATCAGGATCGTGCCGACCACGCTGCGCAGTCCCACCGTCAGGAACAGGACGTGCAGGACCATCCACAGGACGCCGCCGAGCACCATCAGGCGCCGGGCGCCGACGACCTCGGCCAGCACGCCGGTGGTCCACGCCGAGAAGGCGACCACCAGCCCGTACACGGTGAAGACGAGCCCGGCCTGGGTGGGCGAGAAACCGCTCTCGACGAGGAAGCGGGACAAGAACGTGAGCTCGAAACCATCACCGGTCATGAACACGGCGAGGGCGAGGTAGCCGAACAGCAGGCGCCGCGGCATGCCGAACATGCGGGAGTCACTCCTTTGTGGACACCGATTGGGCAGCACCTGACGAGGGAGAATCACACGTCAGAGGTGCCTGATGTCCACAAACTACGTCGGCACGACGAGGCGAACTAGTCGGATAAACAGCCCCGCACTGATACTTTCGTGCGCCGCGCGCCCGCATGGGCTGCAAGCCCGATTCGGCCATCTCCGGCCCCCAGTTGCCTCGGATGCGCAGCTGCAACGTTGTCGCGTGCGCAAGTGAGCACATATCGTGGGAGCGACCGACCACGAGGCAGGAGTCGCGATGAGTCAGCCCTCCCCCACGCACGACCACGGGCACGACCACGGGCACGGCCACGGGGGAACGCGCGGGTCGCGGCTGTGGGCGCAGCTCAAGCACGCGATCACGCCGCACAGCCACGACAGCACCGAGATCGTCGACAACACCCTCGAAGCCAGCAGGCAGGGCATGCGGGCGCTGTGGATCTCCTTCGCGGGTTTGATGATCACCGCCGTCTTCCAGGTGGTCGTCCTCGGCTTCACCGGATCGGTCGCGCTGCTGGGCGACACCCTGCACAACTTCGCGGATGCGCTGACCGCGGTCCCGCTGGCGGTCGCGTTCGTGCTGGGCCGCCGGGCGGCGACTCGTCGGTTCACCTACGGGCTCGGGCGCGCCGAGGACGTCGCAGGCCTCATCATCCTGGTGATCATGGCGGCTTCGGCGGCGTACGCGGGCTGGGAGGCGGTCCACCGCTTGATCGAGCCCCGGGAGATGAGCAACATCGGCTGGGTCGCGGCGGCCGGTCTGATCGGATTCGCCGGCAACGAGATCGTGGCCCGCTACCGGATCACCGTGGGTCGCAGGATCGGCTCCGCCGCCCTGGTCGCCGACGGCCTGCACGCGCGCACCGACGGGTTCACGAGCCTGGCCGTCCTCCTGTCCGCCGGTGGCGCGTGGCTGGGCTGGCAGTGGGCCGATCCGCTGGTCGGCCTGGCGATCACGGTGGCGATCACGTCCGTCCTGTGGGGCGCGGCCAAGGAGGTCTTCGCCCGGCTCCTCGACGCGATCGATCCGCAGCTCATCGACCGGGCCGAGTCGACTCTCGCCGCCACCGACGGCGTGCGGGCGGTCACCGGGGTCCGCATGCGATGGGTCGGTCACTCCCTCACCGCCGAAGCCGAGCTCGACGTGGATCACGACCTCACGCTGTCCCAGGCCCACACCATCGCCCACGACGCCGAGCACCGCCTGCTCCACGCGTTGCCCCGCCTGTCCCGGGCGCTCATCCACGCCCACCCGCACGGACAGCACGGCGACGCCGAGCACGACGCCCTCCGCCACCACCGAACAACCGCCACCCTGGGGTAGGAGGAGCGCCGCGGCGATCGCAGGTGCGGGGGCACGCGAATTGCCCCGCCCGTCCGACATGCGGCAGCATGCGTGCTCATGTATGCACGCGAGGGATCCGCTGCGGAGATGTGGCGGGAACTTCCCGACCCGGACCACGTCGAGGCCGCCGCGACGGCGTTCCGGATGTTGTCCGACCCGACCCGCGTGCGGGTGCTGTGGCTGCTGTGCGGAGCCGAACACGACGTGACCAGCCTGGCGAGCAAGATCGGCGCCGCCCGCCCCGCCGTCTCGCAGCACCTGGCGAAGCTGCGCCTCGCCGGCCTCGTCTCCCTCAGGCGAGACGGACGCCGAGCCGTCTACGCAGCAAGGGGCGGGCACGTGCGCCGCCTGCTCGCCGAAGCCGTGGAAGCCGCCGACCACCACCTCACAGGCACCGCAGACCACGACTGAACCCCGACAACACCCGCCCGGACGCACCGCCTGTCGTGCCACCGGACCTGAAGGTCCATTGTGGATGGTCGGGCGGTGAGCGGTTCTCGCCGCCCGACCATCGACCTCAGTCCCGGAATCGGCGGATGATGACCGCACCGACCCCGATGGCGAGGAGCACGGCGACGCCGATCAAGCCCAGCACGACCGCGTAGTTCGTGGTCGGTTCCGGAGCCGCCTGCGGCGGTTGGGCCTGCTGCTGCGGAGCCGGCGGCGCCCCTGGCGCGGGGAGCAGGGTGAAGGTGCTCTTGCCCGCGACGGGGTGCCCGTCCTCGGAGACCACCCGGAAAGCCACGGTGTAGGCCCCGGGGACCGTCGACCGGGCCAGGGGCTGGGTCACCGTCGTATCGGCGACGGCCGCCGGTGCGGCTGCGACGTTCTCACCGTTGGGGCCGGTGACCGTGACGGTGATGACCTCCGCGTGGACCGGCTGGTTGAACTGCAACCTCGCGGCCGCCGGAAGCTCTGCGAGCTGGGTGCCCTCGGCCGGATCGGTGCTGAGCAACGTCGCGTCAGCGACCGCCGGTCCAGCGGCGGAGACGGCGAAGGCACCCGCCAAAGCCAGCGCAACTGAGGTGCGCCCCACCGTCAACGCGATTCTTCCTGCATTCCACATCGTTTCGACTCCTGGTTGCACGTGCGGCCACGGCCCGCTTCGCAGAGCGGGGCGTGACCAAGTTCGCTGTTGGTGACCCACGACGTCAGCTGCCGGCGGGGTGCCCTGGTGTCGTGCTGCTGCGCCGGGCTGTTCCCCGTTGGCGAAATGGTCTTTCTCGCAGGTCCGCGCAGCCGGGATGACCAGATCGTCTGGCGATGTCCGGCAGCGACGAGGTGAGGACGGTGAACACTCCTGTGATCAGGCGTGGCTGCCTGGCCGCTCCGGTCATGGGACCGGTCGGCAGGTGATCATCCGTTCATCAGCGACAGCGGTGGCCCGCGCTTCGGCGATACGCGCAGCAGCTCCACGCCCTGCAGGGCGGCCGGTTCGGTGCACGCCGTCCACAGTCGAACCGCGCGCGCCGGAGCGCTGCGCAGCGGCATCAGGACGAATAGCACCGCGTTCAGCGCGTTCCACGCGGCGATCAGCAGGCGGTCCGCCCGAGCCAGCAGCAGACCGGTGGCCAACGTCGCCACCACGTGCCCGGCGACCATGGCCGGGCCACCCGCGTCGTCCTGCGGTGCGGCGTGCGCGTGATGGCCGGTGATCGTGAGGAACACGTGCATCAACGCCTGCGATCCGCCGATCATGGCGAGCATCACCCGGCCGCTCTCCCGCTTCTCCGCGAGCGGGAGACCCACGACCGAAACGCCGATGACCAGCGGCAACAACACGCTGAAGTGGGGAAGACCGCCACCGGCCGCAGCATGGGACCCGACACCGAGCGCCCCGGAGCACAGCGCGAGCATGAGCGCCCGCGGCCCCCGCAGACCGCGAGTGACCGTCCGCCCTCGAACGCGAGGCCCCGCAGCAGCGCGCACGTGCGTCAGCACCGCCCGCTCACCCACCGCGCCCGACAGCGCGCGGCCCCGACCAGCTGCATCCCTGCGTCCAACCGCCGCACTTGCGCCATTGATACCAACCGCACGCTACCGACCTGCGAAACACGATCAAAGAGCGCCCAGCCCATGGGAGAGGCCCAAGACAACCAGGCCGTCCAGGAAGCCGTCAGATCCTGCGCGGTAGCCACCGGTGCTGCTCCCGCAGGTGCCGCACCGAATTGGCGCTCGGCGGACCCGCCACGAACCAGTGCTCACCGCGTGACGGTTTCCGTCCGCCATCCGCGCAGTGCCGCTCGTGCGGCGTAATCGAAGCCCTCCGCCTCGTGCCGGAGCAGGTCGCTCAGCTCCAGGGTGACGAGACCGTGCACCAGCGCCCACAACGCCGAGGCGATCGCCGTCGGATCTTCGTCCACGAGCTCGCCCGCCCTGATGCCGCGTTGCACAGCCTCCAGCAACGGCTCGAAGGCGCCGGCGCCCGCGCTGGCGAGCTCCTCGTCCTGGTCATCGTGGCAACGACCGAAGATGGCCCGGTAGTAGTTCGGGTCCGCTAGCGCGCTGGAGCGGTACGCGTGAGCCAGCCGCACCAGATCCTCGACCGGGTCGGGGTCCGGATCGACCGATCGGAGCCGTCGGCTCAAGCGGTGGAACCCCTCGATGTACAGCGCGCGCAGCAGATCGGGCTTCCCACCGAACAGCGAATACACCGCACTGGTCGAGGTGCCAGCGGACCTGGCGAGATCACGCAGGCCGAGGGCGTCGCTCCCGCCTTCGGCCAAGAGCTCACCTGCGCGATCGAGCAACCGCAGGCGAAGCGTCTCGTCGTGCACCTTCTTCCGTCCCATCGGCAGAACCTTACCAAAACGCCGTTCCGAAACAGTGTCCCCATTCGAACTACCCGCGTTCCGAAGACGCTGCACCTGTTGACCAGACAAACGAAACGTTGTTACATAAAGCTGTTACACAACTCTGGCATCCAGACGACGGCGCGAGGGCGGCCTCCAGCCGCACAACGCTGTCACCAACACTGAGGAGCGGTTGTGCAAGGTCTGGAACTCACTGATGCGTCGCGATACATCGCCGGATCCGTGCTGCTGACAATCGTGGGGATCGAGTTCGGCGGGTGGTTCATGACCCAGGTGGTGCGCGGCAAGGTACCGATGACCGCGTTCCAGAAGAGTTTCGCGCGCGCCGGTCACGCCCACGCCGGCGCACTCGTCACGTTGAGCCTGGTGACGCTGGTGCTCACCGATCTGGCCGGTTTGCAGGGCGTGTGGGGGTGGGTTGCCCGGATCGGAGTTCCCGCGTCGGCCGCGCTCATCTCCGCCGGGTTCTTCTTCTCGTCGATGGGACGCGGCGAGGTGACGCAACCGAACAGGCTGATCTGGTTGGTCTGGCTGGGCGCGCTCTCCCTCGGCGCAGGCGTGGTCACCCTGGGAGTCGGCCTCCTGGCGGCGTGAGAATACGGTGCCGGGATGAGTCTTCGGCTGGCGGCGTACGCGGTGTGCATCGAGGGTCCACGGGTGCTGCTCACCCGCTGCGCGTCACCGGATCACGAGGCCGGCTGGACTCTTCCGGGCGGTCGGGTCGAGCACGGGGAGGATCCGTTCGACGCGGTGATCCGGGAGGTCGCCGAGGAAACCGGCTGCGACGCGGTGGTCGAGCGCCTGCTGGGCGTGGACTCGAGGCTCATCCCCGTGGCCGAACGCCGCTCGCCCGGCCCGATCCCGCACCAGAACGTCGGCGTCTTCTACCGGGTCCGCATCACCGGCGGCGAACTCCGGCCCGAGCCGAACGGCGAGACCGCCGAGTCGGTCTGGACACCGATCCCCGACGTCGCCCACCTGCGCCGATCATCGCTGGTCGACGTCGGACTCGCCCTCGCGCAGACCGTTCCGGCAACCGGTCATGTCGCTCCCGTCCCGGTCGGCGGCCTGATCCAGCACTGAGAGTCCTCCACGGGACTGATCTGCGCCCGATGCGGGTGCAAGCCGTCCACCGGGGGTTCAGTTCCCGTTGTTCGCTCGGTGTTTCAGAGGGAGTTCTTCGTTCTCGCGTTCCAGGCCGAGAAGCCGGCTCGTTCGGCGTCCGCTGCGGAGCGGAACCAGACGCTTGCCTTGGTGCGCTCGTAGTAGGGGGACTGCATCGTGTGGTAGCGCTTGGACCGGGTGTTGCCCTTGATCCGGTAGCCGCTGCGCGGGGACTTGCCGTTCGGCTTCGCCTTCACCGCGCCCGGGTACGGGTCCGAACCTTCCTCCTCGGCAGGGGTTTCCGGCTCGACGATGTCCTCGCCGGTCTTCTGGACCGGGATGCCTTCGACGACGTACTCCTCGCTGAGGTCGGCGAGACCGGCACCGGCGAGGTCGCCGCCCGTCTGCTCGGACCCGTCGTTGCCGGAGATCAGCACCGTGACCTCAAGAGTGCCGTCGGTCTCGCTGAAGGCCGCGAAAGCGGGAGCCTCGCCGTCCTCGGACCTCGGGGCGCGGGGGCCGACCGAGGCGGGCAGGGATTTCATGGGCTCGGCCGGAGCCTGTTCGATCGCCTCGGGCTCGCGGACCGCGGGGAAGACCATGTGCGCTCCCTGCCGGAGAGGCCGGGACAGGAACATCGCGTTGGCCAGCGAACCGGTCGCGAAGCACAGCAGGACGAGCAGGAAGGTCCACACGAACGGCAGAGCTCCGCCGCCGAGCGGTGATATGAACGCGAACGCGGCGGCGACCAGCAAGGCTGCCACTGCCCAGACGACCCATTGGCGCAAGGAGGCGGTGGGCGCCCGGTGTCTTGACTTCGGCACGAAACACTCCTAGGTCTCCTGAAGAGTGAAATGATCGGCTGCCGAACGTTCTAACGACACCTGTCGCGCACAGCCACCGGAGATCACCCGTCCGTGCTCGTGCGGTGCGATATTCACGCGGCCGTGTCACGGACATCGCTTCGGGGCGCAACGACGTCGTAAAACCCTTCACGTCACTGGCGGGCTCTCGACCACGATCGCGGCGCGGCCGTCATCGTGGTTCCGGGAGGCTCCCGGCCCTCCCGGAACCACGTCCTCAGCGAACGGTCACTCGTCGTCGGGCTTGGCGTGGTCCGCCTTGCCCGGGTTCGGGTCGCGGGAGAGGTCGATGAGCGGGTCGAGTCCCGACCCTTCGGGAGCGGCGTGGTCGGGAACGCCTGGGTTGGGGTCGCGCGAGAGGTCGATCTCCGGGCGCTCGTCGTCGGTGCTCACTCGGTCCTCCTGCGGTAACCAGGCGCCACTGCCGCGCCTGCTCTTCTCGAACACCAGGATGCATGTCCCCGAACTGCGACGACCACCGGGGACCCGCACACCGCTCCGCGGCACCGCGATGATGCGAGCCGAGGCGTTCGCTTCCCTAGAGTGGGCGGGCCCGCTCCGCCACCTCCCGTGGGAAGGATTCCGCTCCGATGAGCACCGACCTCGTGACCTGCTCCGTCGAGGACCACGTCGCCGTGGTGACGTTGAACGATCCGCCGATGAACGTCACCGCGCTCGAACTCACCCGGCAGCTCAACGCCGTGCTGCGCCGGCTCGCCGACGACCCGGGGACGCGCGTGCTGGTGCTGACCGGTGCGGGCGACAGGGCCTTCTGCGCGGGCTCGGACATCAAGGAGTTCCCATCGCTGATCGCCGAGGGTGACGTGGTGGACCGGAAGCTGTCGTTCGAGAACGAGACGTTCGGCCTCGTCGACGAGTTCCCGAAGCCCACCATCGCCGCGCTCAACGGGCTGGCCTACGGCGGCGGGTTGGAACTGGCGGTGTGCTGCGACCTGATCATCGCCGAGGCCGGGACCGACGTCGCGCTGCCCGAGATCAAGCTCGGCGTGATCCCCGCTTCCGGCGGACCCGTTCGCGTCACGCGCCGGCTGGGTGAGGCGCGCGCCGTCGAGATGATGTTCTTCGGCGACCCGCTGCCGGTGGAGACGGCGCTGTCCTGGGGCCTGGTCAATCGCGTCGTCCCCCGCGGCGAGGCGCTCACCACCGCCCGCGAGCTGGCCTCGCGACTGACCGAGCTCCCCGCCACGGCGCTCGCGCTGGTCAAGCAGGCGGTGCACAACGGCCGGGACGGCGACCGGGAGGCGATCCGGTCGACCTTGCCGCTGTCCGAGCAGGCGTTCGCCTCGCCCGACGCGGCAGAAGGCGTGCGCGCCTTCCTCGGCAAGGAAGCACCGCGGTTCAACTCGGCGCCCGAGCGGTGAGGACCGAGTGTTCGAGACGCGCTTCGAACACTGATCTGAGAGCCCGGGCACAGGGCCGTGACGCAGCGGCGCGGCGGGGCATCGCACCACCGAACGCTCAGGGGCGGGAACCCCGCCGCCGAGACCCACGAGGGGCGCACACCCCAGCCCCCTTGCCGAGTGGAGATGCACGCACATGACCGAAGGTCACCGCGTGGCCGACGTGAGCGCATTCGTCGGCCCATTCGGACAGTCGCTGGACGACTACGCCGTGTGCACGCTGGACGCGTCGGGAACCGTCACCAGCTGGAACCACGGCGCCGAGCGGATCCTGGGCGCCGCCGCGGCCGAGCGGATCGGCGGCGTGGCGGAGTTCTACACGCCCGAGCAGATCGCCGACGGCCATCCCGAGAAGCTGCTCGAACAGGCGCGCGAGCAGGGCTCCCACGTCGACGAGGGCTGGCGCGTGCGCGAGGACGGCCGCTGGTTCTGGGCGAACGTGGTGACCACCGCGCTGTGGTCGCCGGAGGGCGACCTGCGCGGCTACGCGAGGCTGACCCGCGACGACACCACGGTTCACCAGCAGCTGGAGATCGAGCTCCGCGACGCGATCGACGACGACGCGCTGACGCTGCACTACCAGCCGGTGGTGGCTGCCGACGGCACGATCCGCACCTGCGAGTCCCTGCTGCGCTGGGAGCACCCCGAGCGCGGGCTGCTGTCACCGGGAACGATCCTGCCGGTCGCCGAGCGGGCGGGGATGCTGGCCGACCTCGACGCGTGGGTGCTGGGCAGGGCGCTGCGCGACGCGGCGACCTGGCCGGTCCCGCCGGGCGGCAAGCCGGTGTCGGTGGCGGTGAACGTCGCCGAGCTGATGCCCGGCGACCCGGCCTTCAACCAGCTGCTGGAACGGCTCGTCTCCGAGACGGGCATCGCGTGGGACCGCATCGTCATCGAGCTGGTCGAGACCGCGATCGTCGACGTGCCGTCCCGGATGCACGACAGCATGAACGACCTCCGGACCCTCGGCGTGCGCTTCTCCATCGACGACTTCGGCACCGGGTACTCCTCGCTCACGCGCGTCCGGGACTTCCCGGCGCAGGCCATCAAGATCGACCGGACGTTCGTCCAGGACATCACCACCAGCCGCGTCGACCGGATGCTGGTCAGCACGATCACCGACCTCGCGGCGGCGCTGGACTGCGTCACGGTGGCCGAAGGCGTCGAAACCCGCGAGCAGTTCGAGATCCTGCGGTCCATGGAGGTCGACGCCTACCAGGGCTGGCTGTTCTCCAAAGCCGTCCCCGGTCCCGACCTGGCCCAGCTCGTCGAAGCGGGCCCGATACCCCGGTGAGCGGTCGTCTCCGCGGCCTCAGCACGTTTCCGGCGAGGCCGCTCCTCCCCGGGGAAGCGGCCTCGCCGGAACCGGGGTCAGGCAGGGCTGTGCGCCTTCGCCCCCTCGCGACGCTCGGCGACCTCGGCGGTCACGTCCCGGAAGCGCTTCTCGGTGAGCGGGTAGAAGGCCATGATCGCGATGCCGACCGCCGCGCAACCGATCGGGACGATGCCCGCAGCGGCGCGGATTCCCCAGAGCGCGGTGGCGCTCTGCACCTCCGCGCCGCCGACGTACCCGGCGAGCCCGATGGTGTAGGCCGCCGCGGCACCGCCGAGCGCCTGGCCGACCTTGCGGACGAACGAGAACACCGCGTAGGTGGTGCCTTCCGTGCGCGCCCCCGTTCGCCACTCGCCGTACTCGACCGTGTCGGCCTCCAACGACCACATCAGCGTGTTGACCAGGCCCAGCCCGACGCCGATGAGCGCGAACGCGCCGAAGGCGAGGTGGGGCGTCGAGGAGGGAGCGAACATCGCCACCGCGGATCCGACGGCCGTGACCGCACCACCCGCCATGTAGCCCGCCCGCTTGCCGACCGTGCGCACCACGAAGGGGACAACCGGCGCGATCAGGAACATCAGTCCTGTCTGCAGCGCCGTGAGCACGATGTAGAAGTTGGCGTCGCCCAGGACGTCCCGCGCGTAGTAGACCCCGATGGTCTGGATCGAGAACATCGCGGTCAGGAAGAACAACGAGCTGGCGCACAGCAGTTGCAGCGGTGTGTTCTGCCGCAACGTGCGCAGACTCGTCCTCAACCCCACGGTTCGCTCGTCGCGCTGGACGGTTTCACGAGCGGTGAAGAAGGTGAACAGGTACAGCGCCGAGCCGACGACCACGAACACCAGCGTGGTCAGCTGCAACGACGCCTGCAGGTTCTCCGCGTTCTTGATCTGCGGTGCGACCACGAGGCTCAGCAGGAGCATCGTCGCCGCCGAACCCATGGACCGCGCGCTGGCGAGCTTCGCGCGCTCCACCGGCTCTTGCGTCATCGCCGCCGCCAGCGACCCGTAGGGGATGTTGACCAGGCTGTAGACCGTTCCGACCGCGGCGTAGGTGAGGTAGGCGTAGATCAGCTTCGCCGTCATGCTGCCGTCCGGGACCGAGAACGTGGCCACGCTCAGCAGCAGCAGCGGGAGCGACCCGAACAGCAGCCAGGGGCGGAACTTCCCCCACCGGCTCGACGTCCGGTCCACCAGGCGGCCCGCCACGAGATCGGCGACGCCGTCCCACACCCGCACGATGAGGAAGAGGGTTCCCGCTGCGGCGGCGGGGATTCCGGCCACGTCGGTGTAGTAGAGCAGCAGGAACATCGAGGCCATCGAGAAGGCCAGGTTGTTGGCGGCATCGCCGGCCGCGTAGCCGAGGAGCTGGGGCGCTCGGAGTTTCATCGGACCACCTCCCCCGTCACTCGCCCGCGTGCCAGCGGCGCTTCAGCGAGAACGCGGCGGCCTTCGGGCGTCGGTCACGGGTGAACACGCCCTTCTTGTTGCCGTCCACGCGCGCGAAGCCGGCGCTCGTCGCGAAGTCGGCGAAGTTCCAGACCTGTTCTCCGACAACGGCTTCGACCCGGTCGAACACGCGGTGGTACATCTCCAGCAGCTCGACCTGGTACTCCTCGGTCCACGGCTGGGACACCGCGGAGTGCAGGCCCGCCTGGGCGTCCGCGCCGTACTCGGTCATGATGATCGGCTTGCCCTCGCACCGTGCCCACTCGTTGAGCTCGGCCTCCAGCGCGCGCTCCGCGGCGGCGAGGTCCCCGGCCTGGACGTACCAGCCGTAGTAGCGGTTGATCATCACCACGTCGGAGAACTCGGCGACCTGGCACTTCCCCGCAGGGGCGAACATGACGTTGACGAACCCGACCGGCCGGGAGGGGTCGAGAGCGCGAGCCTCGGCGAACAGCGGCTCGAAGTAGTCGTGCGCCGCGTCGGTGTGCGACTCCGGTTCGTTGGCGATGCTCCACAGCACGACGCTGGGATGGTTCTTGTCCCGTTCCACCAGCTCTCGGATGGCCTGCCGGTGCGCCTCCTGGGTGCGGGCGCTGACCGTCTCGTCCGAGTAGGTCTCCTGCTCGCTGGAGGAGATGATGCCGCCGCCGATGCCGAGGTTGAGGCCCACCGCCGCGGTCTCGTCGATCACCAGGACGCCGTGCCGGTCGGCGTAGTCGAGCACCTCCTCCGCGTAGGGGTAGTGCGAGGTGCGCAGGGAGTTCGCGCCGATCCACTCCAGCAGGGCGAAGTCGTGCACCATCGACGCGTCGTCGTGGCCCTTGCCCCGCACCACGTGGTCCTCGTGCATGCCGAAACCGGTGAAGTAGAACGGTTCTCCGTTGATCAGGAAGTCCGTCCCGTCGATGGCGACGGTGCGCACGCCCACGTTCAGCGAGTACCGGTCGACGACCTCCCCAGCGGCCCCGAGCAGCTCCACGCGCAGCTCGTGCAGGTAGCCCTCGCCGGGCCGCCACGGGTGGACGTCCTCGACCCGCAGTCGACCGGACAAGCCCTCACCCCGCGCGACCTCGGTTCCCGCCGCGTCGTGCAGCGCGACGCGCGCCCGCTCGCCCTCCGAGGCGCGCACCGCGTAGTCGACGGTTCCGGCGGATCCGTCGAGGTCGGTCGTCACCGTCACGTCGGTGATGTGCGCGGCCGGGGTCGTGTACAGCGACACCGTGCGGTGCAGGCCGGCGTAGTTGAAGAAGTCGTGGTGGTAGCGCTGCCTCGGACCGTCGGGAGTGTCCTCGACGTAGCCGGGCGGGATGGAGTCCCAGTCCAGCCGGTTGTCGACGACGACGGTGACGCGGTTGAGCTCGCCCAGCCGCACCAGGCCCGTGACGTCGGCTTCGAACGGGGTGTAGCCGCCCACGTGCGAGACGACCTGCTGGTCGTCGACCCACACCGTGGCCCGGTGCGCCGCGGCGTCGAAGCGCAGCACGATCCGCTGCCCGCTCCAGGTCGCGGGCACGTGCGCGGAGGTCTGGTACCAGACCTCGCCGACGTGGTCGCGCACCGCCGCGTCGGCGGGGACGTCGTTGTAGCTGGCCGGAACCGGCATCTCCGCTTTCCCGGGCAGCGCGCCGCGCCACCACTGCTGGTCGCGCCCGACCCCCTCGGCGTCGACCGCGAAGCGCCACAACCCATCGAGCGCGCGGCGGTCGCGGAAGGCGTTGGTGAGAGGACGAAGCATCGTTGCTCCCTTCTTCTTCGGGTTCCGCGCCCGGAGCAGCCGTGAGGAGACCGCACCGGCGCGGGGTCAGGGCCGGGCCTGCGCGGAGCAGGCCCGGGTGTCAGCGGCGAGTCGACAGCACCGACCCGCGGGCCCGCACTTCGCTTCTGACGGCGGAGACCAGCTCGTCGTCCGCAGCGATCTCCGGGTCCAGGGCGAGCAGCGACCGGCGGACGGCATCGGTCGACCGCACCGCCTCGGCCAGCTCCGCGGCGCGCGGATCGCGGGCCTGCCCGGTCCGCAGGTGACGCAACCACGCGGCGAGCCCGAACACCACCGGTGCGGGCAGCCGCCCCGCGGCTCGCTCGGCGCGGAGCACCGGCAGCAGCCGGGCCGGGATCTTCTGCGATCCGTCGCGGGCGATCTGGGCCAGTTCGTGCTGGATTCCCCGCGCGGCGAAGCGGATGAGCAGATTTCGCCGGTATTCGGCGATCTCGGACGGGTCCACGGCGATGTGCCGGGCCGCGGTGTCCCACCACTCCTGCACGAGCGCGGCGAGGCGACCGTCGTTGACGGCGTCGCGGATGGTGCGGTGGCCGCGCGCCAGACCGGTGTAGGCGAGCAGGGTGTGCGCGCCGTTGAGGAACCACAGCTTCCGGTCGGCGTAGACGTCGACGTCGTCGACGAACCGCGCTCCGCGCCGTTCCCACTGGGGCCTCCCGGCGGCGAAGCTCCCGCACAGCAGCCATTCGGTGAACGGTTCGGCCACGGCGGGCGCCTCGTCGCGGAGCCCGCTCAGGCGCGCGGCGGCCTCCGCGTCGCCGCTGACCGGTGCGGGCGTGATCCGGTCGACGACCGTGCTGACGATGCGGACGTGGTCCTCGGTCCACCCGGCGAACCGGGAGTCGTCGCCCACCGCCGCGCGGATCACCGAGCGCAGCACCGCGCCGTTGGCCGGGAGGTTGTCGCAGGGAACCAGCGTGATGGGCGCGCCGTTGGCCCGGTACCGCCCGCGCAGTCCGGCGAGCAGCCGGGCAGCGGCGGAGTCGCGTCCCGGCTCCGGTGGCGCGTAGGCCGCCTCCGTGACGGTCAGCGTGAGCACCTCGACCTCGGGCGAGGCCAGGTCGCGCAACCACGGCTCCACCTCGACCCCCGCGTGCGCGCGGCTGATGGCGCCGATCGCCTCGACCGCGTCCGTCTCGCCCGGCACGCGCAGCGTGTACGCGCCCTCCTGCGCGGTGAGGGCTCGCGGCAGCTCGGTGTTGCGAAACGTGTAGGCGGCGATCCCCCAGTCCGGCGCGGCGGCGGTGTACCACGCCTGGTGGGAGCGGTGGAAGCTTCCCAGCCCCAGGTGCACGGCGCGCACTGGCGCCGCGGGCGCGAGCTTCGCCGCAGCTCGCGTGATCGCGGCGGTCACAGCCGGAACGCCTTGCGCGGCAGGGCGTCGTTGAGGTCGTGCAGCACGGCCGCCGCGTCCTCCTCGCTCATGACGTGCTCGGCGACCAGGCTCGCCAGATGACCGGCGTCGACCCGCCGAGCGGTGTCGTGGCGGGCCGGGATCGAGCAGAAACCCCGCGTGTCGTCGACGAATCCCGCGGTCCGGTGGAAGCCCGCGGTCTCGGTCACCGCGTCGCGGAACCTGCGCATCGCGCGCGGCGCGTCGAGGAACCACCACGGAGCGCCCAGGTACAACGTCGGGTAGAAGCCGGCCAGCGGAGCCAGCTCCCGGGAGAACACCGTCTCGTCGAGGGTGAACACCACGGACTGGAAACGCGGGTGCGTGCCGAAGCGCTCCAGCATCGGCCGCAGCGCCCGGGTGAACTCCGCGCGCACGGGGATGTCGTGACCGGTGTCGGCGCCGTAGCGCGAGAACGTCGGCGAGTGGTGGTTGCGGCAGCTCCCGGTGTGCAGCGCCATCACCAGACCGTCCTCACTGGACATCCGGGCGCACTCCCCCAGCAGCTGCCGGGACAGCAGCCGCGCTTCCTCGGACGTCGCGGTTCCGCGGCGGACGGAGTCGAAGAGCCGGGATGCCTCGTCGGCGGGGAGGAAGGCCATCTCGGGGCTCGGGGCGCCGTGGTCGGTGGCCGTCGCGCCGTGGGCGCGGAAGTGGTCGCGCCGCGCTTCCAGCGCCCGGACCAGGCCCTGGTAGCTGTCGGTGTCGACGCCGCCGGCCTGCGCGAGCTGTTCGAGCGCCCGCTGCCAGTCCTGGCCCGCGGCGTCGAGGTAGCGGTCCGGGCGGAAGGTCGGCACGACTCGGCCGGACCAGTCCGGATCGGCGGCCAGGGCCTGGTGGTGGCGCAGGTCGTCGGCCGGGTCGTCGGTGGTGGCCAGGACCTCGATGTTGAAGGACTCGAACAGCGCGCGCGGCCGCAGCTCCGGTTGCGCGAGCTTGTCGACGAGCTCGTCGTAGAGCTCGTCGGCGGTGGCCTCGGACGGCTGGGTCCGCACGCCGAGCACGTCGTGCAGTTCCGCTTCGATCCACTGCCGCGAGGCCGTGCCCAGGAAGTGGTGCCAGTGCGAGCAGAACGCCCGCCAAACCTCGCGCGGTTTCGCGGCGAGCGCCCCGTCGCCATCGCCGAGGCCGAGCTCGTTGAGCGACTTGCCGTGGGCGTGCAGCAGGCGGGTCACGTAGTGATCCGGTGTCACCAGCAGCGACGCCGGATCGGTGAAGGGCTCGTCGGCGGCGAGCAGCGCGGGGTCGACGTGACCGTGGGGACTGATCAGCGGGAGGTCCCGCACGCTGTCGTACAGCCGGCGGGCGATCGCCCGCTGCGTCGGGTCCACCGGGAACAGGCGGTCGGGGTGCGGGCTCAGCGGCGTGCGGGCCGTGGTTGATGCTGTGACACCGTCCATGAGCGGAGCTTCAGCTCCGGGCGGGCCCGCTGACAACCGGTTGCCAGCAGTTGCCAACCTATCGCCCGGCCGGTCCCGTCGATCCTCGGATGACCATGTGCGAGTCGAGGGTGAGCGAGCCGGGCCCGTCGCCGTGCCCGGACAGCCGCGCGTGCAGCACGTCCACCGCGAAGGACCCGAGCTTGTCGGCGGGACCCGCGATGGTCGTCAGCCCGGGAACCGTGAGGTCCGCGCCGAAGATGTCGTCGCAGCCGATCAGCGACAGGTCGTCGGGCACCCGGACCCCGGTGGCCCGCAGGCGTTGCAGCGCGCCGATCGCGATGAGGTCGTTGTAGCCGATCGCGGCCGTCACCTTCCCCAGCACCAGCGCGTCCGCGGCGTCCTCGCCGCCCTTGCGGTTGGGCACGAACGGGCCGAGGAACGACACCTCGATGCCCAGCTGCGACGCCTCCTCGCGCACCGCCTGCCAGCGCTGCCCGTTGATCCAGGAGTTGCGCGGCCCCGACAGGTAGGCGAGCCGGCGGTGGCCGAGCACGGCGAGGTGGCGCACGGCCTTGCGCATCCCGGCAGCCGTGTCCACGACCAGGCTCGGCACGCCCTCGACCTGGCGGTTGATCATCACCAGCGGCCGGTAGTCGGCGATCTGCCGCACGGCCTCGTCGGAGAGCCGGGAGGTGGCCAGGATTCCGCCGCTGGTGGTGGCCAGCAGCTGGCGCAGGTTGTTGGCCTCCAGCCGCGCCGACTCGTCGCTGTCGGTCAGCGCGAGCGTGAAGTTGCGCTCGATCGCCCGGCTCTGGGCCGCCTTGATCACGGTCGCGTAGTACGGGTTGGAGATGTCGGTGACCACCAGCGTCAGCACCCGGATGCGTCCCGGCGCCTCCGCCCTGGCCAGCGGGCGCGGCTCGTAGCCGATCGCGTCGGCGGCGGCCTGGACGAGCTCCCGCGTGGCGGGGCTGACCCGTGCGGGGTTGCTGAAGGTCCGGGAGACGGTGGACGCGGCGAGACCGCACTCGCGCGCCACGTCGTAGATCGTCGGTCGTGCCTGCTTCACTCGACCTCCGCGATCCTGCTGACAACTCTCGGCAACAAGTTGTCATGGTAGCCGGGCCTCCTTAGCTTGGGGAACCAGTCCACGCTCGAAGTCCCGTTCCCCAGAGGAGTCCGCTGTGCGCATCGACCGCGCCGACGTCATCGTCACCAGCCCCGGACGAAACTTCGTCACCTTGAAGATCACGACGTCCGACGGGGTGACCGGTTTCGGCGATGCCACGCTCAACGGCCGGGAGCTGGCGGTGGCCTCCTGCCTCCGGGACCACGTCGCGCCGCTGCTGATCGGTCGCGACGCCCACCGCATCGAGGACACCTGGCAGTACCTGTACCGGGGCGGCTACTGGCGCCGGGGCCCGGTGACGATGGCGGCCATCGCCGCGGTCGACACGGCGTTGTGGGACATCAAGGCCAAGGCCGCGGGCATGCCGCTGTACCAGCTGCTCGGCGGCGAGAGCCGCGAGCGCTGCCAGGTCTACGGCCACGCCAGCGGACGGGAGCTGCCCGAGCTCTTCGACTCGATCCGGGCGCACCTCGACCTCGGTTTCACCGCGGTGCGGGTGCAGACCGGCGTTCCCGGGCTGCCTTCGGTGTACGGGGTGGCGTCGAGCTCGGCGGCGGGTGACGGAGGAGGGCGCTACGACTACGAGCCCGCGCGCAGGTCGGCCCGGCCCGCCGAGGAGACCTGGGACACCCGCGCCTACCTGCGTCACGTGCCGAGCGTCTTCGAAGCGGTGCGCAACGAGTTCGGTCCCGACCTGGCGCTGCTGCACGACGCGCACCACCGGCTCACCCCGATCCAGGCCGCGCGGCTGGGGCGGTCGCTCGAACCGTACGACCTGTTCTGGCTGGAGGACGTGACCCCGGCCGAGAACCAGGAGGCGCTGCGGCTGGTCCGCAGCCGCACGACCACGCCGCTGGCGATCGGCGAGGTGTTCAACACGATCTGGGACTACCAGACGCTCATCAGCGAGCAGCTCATCGACTACGTCCGCTCCCCCGTCACCCACGCAGGCGGCATCACCGGGGTGCGGCGGATCATGGACTACGCCGCGATGTACCAGATCAAGTCCGGGATGCACGGCCCGACCGACGTCTCGCCGGTCGGCATGTCGGCGGCCGTGCACCTGGGAATCGCGTTGCACAACTTCGGGATTCAGGAGTACATGCTCCACGACGAGCGGACCGACGAGGTGTTCGGCCCGACCGTCGAGTTCGCCGACGGCGGCCTGCGCCCGAGCCAGGAACCCGGTCTGGGCATCAACTTCGACGAGCAGCTGGCCGAGAAGTACCCGTACGAACCGGCTTACCTGCCGACCAACCGGCTCCAGGACGGCACGGTCCACGACTGGTGAGCGGCGGTTCCCCGCGGGGACTCCGGCGGCATCTCCGTCCTCACCGGCACCGCCTGCACCAGGCGACCCAACACACCCGGTGACCGACCGGGTCTTCGATCAGGACTCCGTCGTCGGACATAGCGGCCGATTTCCACTGTGGATCCGGGAATCGCGCTGTCGCTGAACGCTTGTACGACGACTTCCTCCGCGACGACGGGATGCGTTCGGCAGGCATGAGTCCTACGCTCCTTGATGAGGTCCGTCCCGACGGGCAAGGTTGCGACGCCGATGGTGTTCGCTCGCGCGTCGCCCGCGTGATGGAGAACCGATGGCTGAGCAGACACAACGCCGCCCCGGTTACGGCAAGGGACTCACCGGCGAACTGCTGGCGGAGTTCCTGGGAACCTTCGTGCTGATTCTTCTGGGCTGCGCGTCCGTCGCAGTCGCCGTCGCCGGACTACCGGGGTCCGGACGGCAATCTGATCCCTTCGGCGCCGCGAACTGGCTGATCATCGCCTTCGGCTGGGGATTCGCCGTGGTGTTCGGGGTGTACGTCGCCGGCGGGGTTTCCGGCGCGCACATCAACCCGGCGGTGACGCTGGCGTTCGCGGTGCGGCGGGCCTTCCCCTGGGTGAAGGTCGTGCCCTACATGCTGGCCCAGCTCGTGGGCGCGTTCGCCGCCGCCGCGGTGGTGTACTCCGTGTACAGCTGGGCGATCGACGCGTTCAACGCGAAAGCCGGTGTGCCGCGCTCCGAATCACTGGACACCTACGCGATCTTCGCGACGTTCCCGGCCGAGTACTTCGGCGGGTCGTGGTGGGGCCCGCTGCTGGACCAGATCGTGGGAACGGCTGTTCTGGTCCTGCTCATCTTCGCGTTGATCGATGCGCGCAACAGCGCTCCGGCAGCCAACCTCGGGCCCTTCCTGATCGGCATGGTGGTGACCGTCATCGGATTGACGTTCGGCCCCAACGCGGGCTACGCGATCAACCCGGCGCGGGACTTCGGCCCGCGATTGTGGACGTTCCTCACCGGCTGGGGTGAGCTCGCCCTACCTGGGACCTACGAGTGGTTCAGCTTCTACTTCTGGATCCCGATCGTCGGCCCCCTCATCGGAGCCGTGGTCGGGGCCGTGGTGTACGACCTGTTCATCGGCCAGGTCGTCGCGGCCCGCACGAGCGCGCCGGAACCCGGCCGAGCGGGCGACACGTCCTCGTGAGGTGTTGGGCCCCTTTTGAGAGTGCGGCGGAGCCGCTGTTCCAGGTGTGGGACTCAGCCCGCACCGCCGCGGGTTCTGAGCGGCTTCGTGGCGTACGCCGCGACGCCGATGTCCACCCCTGGGGTAAGCGGCATAAATCAGGAGTGGCGCACGGAGTCCACGGAGCCGCTGCGCTTTCCCCTTCGGGGGTTTCCGCGACCCGCACCGCCAAGCGGCGCAATACCTCAAAAGCCCCTAGCGGGTACCCGGGATCGGTTCGTACTGGTGCTCCGGGCGGCCGCTCGCGCCGTAGCGCAGGGTCATGATCGCTTGCCCCTCCTGGGTGAGGGAGGCCAGGTAGCGCTGCGCTGTCGCGCGGGAAATGCCCAGTTCGTCGGCGATCTCGGCGGCGGATCGGGCTCGCCCGTCGTTGCGCAGCGCGTCGAGCACGAGTTGCGTGGTCAGCGACGAGCGGCCCTTCGGCGCCGCCGGGCGGTCGCCCTCGCGCAGCAGTTTGAGGGCGCGATCGATCTCCTCCTGGTCGATGGCGCCGCCGGTCACCGGCAGCCGCGCGTGGTAGCGGGCGAAGGCGTTGAGCCTGTCCGCGAGCTGCTCGGCCGTGAACGGCTTGATGAGGTAGTTCAGCGCTCCGGCGGCGAAGGCCGCGCGCACGGTCGCCGGATCGGTGGCGGCGGTGAGCATGATGGCGTCGGTCTCGAGTTCGGCGAGCAGCGCGATCCCGTCGTGGTCGGGCAGGTAGTTGTCGAGCAGCACCAGGTCCGGGTTCTGCTCGTCGATCAGCTCGCGCGCCCGCGCCGCCGTGTGGGCGATGCCCAGCACGCGGAACCCGGAGACCCGATCGGTGAACTCGGCGTGCACCTGCGCCACCCGGAAATCGTCGTCCACCACGACCACGCCGATCACGACTTCGCCTCCTCGCTCACCGGGGAACCGTCTTCGAGCGCGCCCGGCAGCTCCGCCACGAACAGCGCGCCGGACTCCTCGCCGGGGCCTGCGACGCGCACGTCGCCGCCGAGGCTGCGCGCCGCCTGCCTGCACAGGGCCAGCCCGAGCCCGTTGCCACCGGACTGCTTCGAGGAGACGCCTTCGACGAAGATCTCCTCGCGCAACTCCTCCGGAACTCCATCACCGCTGTCCACAACGGACACGTGCAGGGTGGTGCCGTCGGCCAGCAGGTCCACCTCCACGCGCGGGCGGGCGGCACCCACCCGCGCGGCGTCGATGGCGTTGTCGACCAGGTTCCCGACCACGGTCATCACCTCCACCGGTGCGCGCAGCGGCGACGGGACCCAGCTCGTCTCGGCCAGTTCCAGCTCGACGCCCTTCTCCAGCGCCACCGACTTCTTCGCCGACAGGAACGACACCAGGTAGGGGTCGCGCACCGCTTCGGCGGCCGGCCCCAGCCCGGTGACCGGCCCGTGGGTGAGCGCCTGCACGTATTCGACGGCTTCCTCCTGCCGTCCGGTCTGCAGCAGCCCGGACAGCGTGTGCAGGCGGTTGGTGAACTCGTGGCGCTGCGCGCGCAGCGTGTTGGTCGTGCTCCGCACGTTGTCGAGCTCGCGGTTCAGCGATTCGAGGTCGGTGCGGTCGCGCAAGGTGAGCACGCTGCCGAGCTCGACGCCTCCGCGCTGCACGGGCCGGTGGTTGGCCACCAGGACCCGGTCGCCGGAAAGCGCGATCAGGTTGTCGGCCTCTCGACCGCTGAGCAGCAGGTCCCGCAGTCGCGCCGGGATGTCCAGCGCGGTCGTCGGCGTGCCGACCTGGAGGGGCACGCCGAGCAGCTTCTCGGCCTCGCTGTTGCGGACCGAGACGTCGCCGGTGGCGTCGACGGCGAGCACGCCCTCTCCGATCCCGTAGAGCACGGCTTCGCGCTGCCGGACCAGCTCGGCGAGCTCCTCCGGTTCGAGCCCGAGGGTGCGCCGCTTGAGCAGGCGGGTCAGCCACGCGGCACCGGCGATGCCGACCAGCAGGGCACCGCCGGTGAACGCCGCGGTGGTGCCGATCAGCCGCAGCAGCGCGGTGTTGATGTCCTCGGCGTCGAACCCGACGCTGACCTGGCCGATGACGCCGCCGTCGGGGGCGCGCAGCGGGACCTTGCCGCGGGCGGAGAGCCCGAGGGTCCCGCGCTGCACGTTCACGATCTCGTGGCCGGCGAGGACCTGGCGCGGATCGGTGCTGACCGGCTCGCCGATCTCGTCGGGGTTGGGGTGCGACATCCGGATCCCGCGGCGATCGGTGACGACCACGAACAGCGCCCCGGACGCCGCCCGCGCCCGGTCGGCCTGCGCGCGCACTCCGGGCTGATCGCCGCGCGCCACCGCGCCCGCCAGGTCGGTGTCGGTGGCCAGCACCTGGGCTGCGGTGAGGGCGCGCTGACCGTACTGGTCGACGAGGTGGCGGTCGAGCAGCGACGCGACGAGGAAGAACCCGATCGTGGTGACCAGGGTGATCAGACCGATCTGCATGAGCAGTGCTTGTCGCGCGAACCGCATCGGGCGGTGGGGCATGTCCCGACGATACGTCGTGAGCAAAACGCGCAGAACGTTCTCAACGCGGGATATGCGGACAACATCGACAAATCTCGTCAGGGCGACGTAGCTCACCTACGGTTCCCCGGAACGCAACGGCGCTGCAAGTGGGACCACCGGAGGTCCGCGGGGAGGAGGACGCGTTGATCGCGCTACTCGGCTTGGGCATGGTGACGGTTTTCCTCTACTTGGTGATGAGCAAGCGGCTCTCACCGATGGTCTCGCTGATCGCGGTCCCGATACTCTTCGCCGTGATCGGCGGCTTCGCCCCGGACCTCGGCGACATGATCACCGACGGCATCAAGTCGGTCGCCCCGACGGCGGCGATGCTGCTGTTCGCGATCCTCTACTTCGGGATCATGATCGACGCCGGGTTGTTCGACCCGATCGCGCGCGGCGTGGTCCGGCTGACCCGCAACGACCCGCTGCGCCTGATCATGGGCACGGTCGCCCTGGTGGCGCTGGTGTCGTTGGACGGCGACGGCACGACCACGTTCATGATCACGGTCTCGGCGCTGCTGCCGATCTACCGCAGGCTGGGCGTCAGCCCGGTGCTGATGACGGGCCTGGCCTGCTTGACCAACGCGATCCTCAACGTCGTGCCCTGGGGCGGTCCAGCCGCTCGCGCCGCGAGCGCGCTGCGCCTGGACCCGCAGGAGCTGTTCGTGCCGATGATCCCGGCGCTGGCCGCCGGTCTGGTCACCGTCTTCGTCCTCGCCTACGCCCTGGGCCTGCGGGAGCGTGCCAGGCTGCGCACCTCCGCGCCGGTGCTGGTCGGCGCGGGTGGTCCCCCGGCGGGCGGCTCGGGTGACGCGGCGTCCTTCGACGGCGGCTCGGCGGACTTCGACGTGCTCGCCCCGGACCGCGCATCGCTGCGCCCGAAGCTGTACTGGTTCAACGCCGGTCTGACGATCGCGCTGCTGACCGCCCTGATCATCGGTGTGCTGCCGATCTCGGTGCTGTTCATGATCGGCTGCGCGCTGGCGCTGCTCGTCAACTACCCGCGGCTGGAGCAGCAGCGCGACCGCATCGCCTCGCACGCCGACAGCGTCGTCGCCGTGGTCGCCATGGTGTTCGCCGCGGCGGTGTTCACCGGGGTCCTCTCCGGCACGGGCATGATCGAGCAGATGGCGCAGTACCTGCTCACCGCGCTGCCCGACGCCCTGTTCCCGTTCTTCAGCATCATCGTCGCGGTGCTGAGCGTGCCGTTCACGTTCTTCATGAGCAACGACGCCTTCTACTTCGGCGTCATGCCGATCCTCGCCGAAGCCGGCGCCCAGCACGGGATCAGCGCGATGGAGATCGCCCGGGCATCGCTGCTCGGCCAGCCCATCCACATGCTCAGCCCGCTGGTCCCGGCGATGTACGTCCTCATCGGACTGGCAAAGGTCGACCTCGGCGACCACCACCGCTTCGCGATCAAGTGGGCCCTGCTGGTCTGCGCGGTGGTCATCACCGCGGGCTTCGCCCTCGGCCTCATCACCATCCACTGACCGGACCCCACCGCTCCGCCCTCGACGCTCGAGGGCGGAGCGGTCCGACGACTCCCACGGGGGCTGACGCGGAGTGCTCTACAACAGCCCCGCGAGGCGGGCTTCGTGGACCGCTGCTGTGCGGTTGCGGACCGCGAGCTTGCGGGTGGCGTTGCGGAGGTAGGTCTTGACGGTCTGGGGGCTCAGGCCCATCCGGGCCGCGATCTCCACGTTGGACGCTCCGATCTCGACGAGGCGGAGCGCTTCGATCTCGCGGGGCGCGAGGGTCACATCGCTCGTCGTGACCGGTGGTGCGCTTCCGCTGAGCTGGTGGTGGATCCGGCGCAGGCGGGCGCGCATGGCCTCATCTCCGGTCTCCTCGATGACCGCGGCGAGTTCCGCCAGGGGGTCGGGTTCGCGGAGCTCCGGGTCGGGGCGCAGCCGGTCTTCGACGTCCCTGGACAGCTGCGCGGTGACGACCTCCGCTGTGCGCAGCGCGCGGTCGCCCACCGGGCGGTGGTCGCGGGCCGCGCCGTAGAGGACGCCGCACACCGCGTCGCCGACCGTGATGGGCAGCGCGAACACGGAGGTGAGGCGTTCCTGCCTGACGACGATCGGGTCGTACTCGTGGGTGATGTCGGAGGTGCGGGCGTAGTCGTCGACGCGGTGCGCTGCGCGGTCGCGCAGCACCCTGCCGCCGAGACCGCTGCCCGGACGCACCTCCAACCCGCGCAGCCCCGAGCCGAACGTGCCCTTGATCCGGCCGATCACCAGTCGCTGCGGGGTCGTCGACGTGCTGCCGCCGAACACCACGGGAATGCCCGTCGAGCGGGAAAGCCAGTTCAGCCGTTCCGGGAGGAGCCGGTCGATCCAACCGGCAGCCCTGACGTCTTCGTCCATGTGCGCTCCCTCACCACGTCAACTGGGTGGATACCCCGCACCCGCCTCTCGGCGCTACCCCCGGGAGTGGGTATGCGATTCGCCGTTGATCGGTGCACCCTCGTCCCGACAGCGTCGTCAGATCGAAGGGGAAGCGGCACATGGACGTCACCGGCGCCTACCGAGAAAGCCGTGACCAGCTCTTGGCGCTGCGCGGCGAGCACGCGCGCGCCGTCGCCGAGTTCCGCTGGCCTGAGCTGGGCGAGCGGTTCAACTGGGCGACCGACTGGTTCGACGCGATCGCGCGCGGCAACGACCGCCCGGCTCTGGTGATCGTCGAGGAGGACGGGTCCGAGCTGCGGCGCAGCTTCGACGACATGGCCGCGGCCTCCGACCGCCTCGCCGGCTGGTTGTCCGACCAGGGCGTGCGCCGGGGTGACCCGGTCGTGCTCATGCTGGGCAACCAGGTCGAGCTGTGGGAATCGATGCTGGCGATCATGAAGCTGGGCGCGGTGATCGTGCCGACCACCACGGCCGTCGGTCCTGCCGAGCTGATCGACCGGATCGCCCGCAGCGGGGCCGAGCACGTCATCGCCAACGCCGCCGACACCGGCAAGTTCACCGACGTGCCCGGTGACTACGGGCGGATCAGCGTCGGCGCGGCCGACGGGTGGGCGAACCTGCGCGAAGCGGGGACGTTGCCCGCCACGCCGCTGCCCCACCCCGGAACCGCGCCCGGCGATCCGCTGCTCTACTACTTCACCTCGGGCACGACCTCGCGGCCGAAGCTCGTCGAGCACACCCAGATCTCCTACCCCGTCGGGCACCTGACCACCATGTACTTCCTCGGTCTGCGGCCCGGCGACGTGCACCTCAACATCTCCTCGCCCGGCTGGGCCAAGCACGCGTGGTCGTCGTTCTTCGCACCCTGGATCGCCGAGGCCACCATCCTGGTGTGCAACTACGGCCGGTTCGACCCCGCGATGCTGCTCGACCGGCTGCGGAGCTGGGACGTCTCGACGTTCTGCGCGCCGCCGACCGTGTGGCGGATGCTCATCAACTCCGACCTCGGCGAGCGCCCGGAGTCGCTGCGCGAGGTGATCGGCGCGGGCGAACCGCTCAACCCCGAGGTCATCGACCAGGTCCAGCGCGCGTGGGACCTGACGCTGCGCGACGGCTTCGGCCAGACCGAGACCACCGCGCAGGTGGCCAACACGCCAGGGTCGCAGATCCGCCCCGGCTCGATGGGCCGGGCGCTGCCCGGTGTCCCGGTGGTGCTGGTCGACCCGGCGACGGGACGGCCGGTCGACGGCACCGGTGAGGGCGAGATCTGCCTCGACCTCGCGCAGAACCCGCTCCCGCTGATGACCGGCTACCGCGACGACGCCGAGCGCAACGACACCGCGATGGGCGGCGGCTACTACCACACCGGTGACGTGGCGACGATCGACGCGGACGGCTACATCACCTACGTCGGGCGCACCGACGACGTCTTCAAGGCCAGCGACTACAAGATCAGCCCGTTCGAGCTCGAATCGGTCCTGATCGAGCACCCCGCGGTCGCGGAAGCCGCCGTGGTTCCCGCGCCCGACCCGGTGCGGCTCGCCGTGCCCAAGGCCTACGTCGCGCTGGCTCCCGGGTACGAACCGGACAAGACCACCGCGTTCGAGATCCTGAAGTACGCGCGCGAGCACCTCGCGCCCTACTTGCGGGTTCGTCGGCTGGAGTTCTTCGAGCTGCCCAAGACGATCTCCGGCAAGATCCGCCGCGTCGAGCTGCGCGCCCGCGAGGAGGGCTCGGGCCCGCGCGACGAATGGCGCGACGACCAGTTCACCGAACTGCGGTCCTGAGGACGCTTCAAGCGCGGAGGCGGCCGAGAACCGCCTCCGCGCTGGATTTTTCACGATCTCAGCACCGGTCTCCCGAGCGGCAGCCCGCGACCACCCGTCGCCTCCGGGGTGATGCGTTGGGAACGAACGGATCCCGATACGGCACGGAGGGACTCGCAACGGTCCCGAACGGCGGACGCCTCACTCGGTGCCGAGCACCCGCCGAGGCGAACGCGGTCCCGCAGAACGACGAGACAGTTCCCGAACCCCGAAAACCGCCGTAATCGCGCACCGGAAAACCGCCGTGATCCGGTGCCCGAAAACCGCCGCAATCGGGGTGGTTGAAACCGCGCGTGGAGGGACGAGAGCTCCGCTCTCCCGTGACGCACGTGCCCGCGGATGGCGGGAGCGGTGCGACCATCACGCGACGCTGGGGACCCGCTCGTCCTGCGGGGGTGGGCCCGGCGGGGTGCCGTTGCCGAAGGGGCGGCCGCCGAGCTTCTCGCGTCCGTGGGGTCGCAGGAGGCCGGTGAGGTCGGGGCCGGCGGGGATGATGCCGGTCGGGTTCACGTTGCGGTGCACCACGTAGTAGTGCTCCTTGATCTGCGGGAAGTGGATCGTGTCGCCGAAACCCGGTGTCTGGAACAGGTCTCGCGTGTAGTCCCGCAGCACCGGCATCTCGGTGATCTTGTGCCGGTTGCACTTGAAGTGCCCGTGGTAGACGGCGTCGAAGCGCACCAGGGTCGGGAACAGGTGCACGTCGGCCTCGGTGATCGTGTCGCCGACCAGGTAGCGCTGCCCGGAAAGCCGCTCGGCGAGCAGGTCCATCGCCTCGAACAGCTCGTGGAAGGCCTTGTCGTGCGCTTCCTGGCTCTGGGCGAACCCGGTCTTGTAGACCCCGTTGTTGACCTTGAACACCAGGTCGCCGACGTCGTCGATCTCGGCGCGCAGGTCCGGCGGGTACAGCTCGGGCGCTCCGGGCCGGTGGTGCTCGCGCCACTCGGTGGAGAAGTCGAGGGTGATCCGCGGGAAGTCGTTGGTGACCACCTGGCCGGTGGGGATGTCGACGATCGCGGGCACCGTGATGCCCTTCGCGTAGTCCGGGTCGCGGGCCAGGAACGCCTCTCGCAGCCGCTCGATGCCCAGCACCGGGTCCCGGCCGCCCGGGTCGAGGTCGAACTGCCAGCTGCGCTCGTCGTGGGTGGGCCCGGCGATGCCCATCGACAGCACCGGTTCCAGGCCGAGCAGCCGCCGCACGATGACCGCCCGGTTCGCCCAGGGACATGCCCTGGCCACCACCAGGCGGTACCGACCGGGTTCGACCGGGTAACCGTCTCGCCCGTCGGCGGTGATCCGCGTGGCGATGTAGTGCATGTCCCGTCTGAATTCACCAGCCATGCCCTCGATCGTCCATCGAGGGCCCCGTCCCCGCCAAACGCCCGCGCCGGAACGCGGGAGGGGCCTTCGGCCGGCGGGTGCGGCTCGGAGAGCACGGTTTCCGAGCCGCACCCCGGCGTCATCGGACCGGCACCTCCTGGGCGACCTCGGCGGCGGGCTTGGTCGCGGTGTCGGTCAGCGCGATCGCCGCCAGCACCGACACCGCCGCCACCGCGATCAGGTAGTAGGCCGGTGACATCGGGTTCCCGGTGGACTCCACCAGCGCCGACAGGATCAGCGGCGTCGAACCGCCGAAGATCGACACCGCCGCGCTGTAGGCCAGCGACAGGCCGCTGTAGCGGACCTTGGTCGGGAACGCCTCGGCGATCGCCGTGGAGATCGCCGCCAGGCTCGGTGCCATCAGCAGTCCCAGCAGCACGTAGGCGAGGACGATCAGGGAGAACGAGCCGGACAGGATGAGCTGGTACATCGGCACGGCCAGCACCATCAGCGCCAGCGGGGTGGCGATCAGGAACGGCTTGCGCCGCCCGAGCCGGTCGGCCAGCAGCGCCCACGCCGGGCAGGTCAGCAGCAGCGCGGAGATGCCCACCATCATCGCGATGAACATGTCGGCCTGCGGGACGTTCAGGTTCTTCACCAGGAACGCCGGCCAGAACGCCTGGACCATGTAGGTGCAGGTGGTGCCGGAGATGATCAGGCCGATCACCTTGAGCACGTTCGGCCAGTGCTCCCGCAGCGTGATCATCAGCGGTGCGCTGCTGTCCTCGGGGGACGAGGCCTGGAACTCCGGCGTCTCGTCCAGGCGCAGCCGCAGGTACAGGCCGATCGCGCCGAGCGGCAGCGTCACCAGGAACGGCACCCGCCAGCCCCAGTCGGTCAGCGCCTCGGGCGTGAGCGCCATCGACAGCAGCGCGCCGATCACGGTGGCCACCAGCGTTGCCGCGAACTGGGTGAACATCTGCCAGCTGCCGTAGAACGTGCGCCGGTGCGACGGCGCGTACTCGACCATGAACGCGGTGGCGCCACCGAACTCGCCACCGGCCGAGAAGCCCTGCACGACGCGGGCGGCCACCAGCAGGATCGGCGCGGCCAGGCCGATGCCGTCGTAGTTGGGCAGCAGTCCGATGATGAAGGTGGCCGCCGACATCCCGATGATGGAGATCGACAGCGTGGTGCGCCTGCCCATCCGGTCGCCGAAGTGGCCGAAGATCAGCGCGCCCAGCGGGCGCAGCACGAACGACACGCCGAAGGCGGCGAAGGTGGAGATCAGGCTGTGGCTGCCCGGGAAGAAGTTCGCCGCGATCGCCGCGGCGAAGAACCCGTAGAGCCCGAACTCGAACCATTCGATGAAGTTGCCGATGGAGGCCGCGAGCACCGCCTTGCGGCGCACCGGCGCTGGCACGGATGCGGTCATGATCAGTTCTCCACGTGGGTTCTGGTCAGGGCGAGTTCTGCGTAGAGGGTGGCGCCGTCGGCGAGCACAGCGTCGTCGAACAGCGCGGTCGGTGAGTGGTTGTAGTCGGCGGTGTCGGGGTCGATGCCGTCGGGAACCGCGCCGAGGCCGACGAACCCGCCGGGCACCTCGTCGAGCACCCGCGAGAAGTCCTCCGATCCCGACAGCGGGTTGGGCAGGCTCTGGTGCCGCTCGCTTCCGAAGAGCTCGTGGATGGTGCGGTCGACGAACGCGGTCTCCTCGACGTCGGTCCGGGTGGGCGGGTAGCCCTGCCGGTACTCGATCTCGACGTCCACCCGGTGCGCGGCGGCCACCGCGCGCAGCACCGCCTCCGAACGCTCCCGCATCCGCTCGCGCGACTCCGGCGAGAACGTGCGCACGGTCGCGCCGAAGGTCGCCGACTCCGGGATGACGTTGACGGCGTTGCCCGCGCGCAGCGAACCGACGCTGAGCACCACCGGGTCGAACATGTCGAACTGGCGGGTCACCATCGTCTGCAGCGAGGTGATCATCTCGCTGATCGCGGCGACCGGGTCCTGCGTGCGGTGCGGGGCGGAGCCGTGCCCGCCGGATCCGTGCACCGACACGTGCAGCTCGTCCGAGGCCGAGAGCATCGTGCCGGGCCGGGTGACGAAGCGGCCCTGCGGCGCGTCCGAGGAGAACACGTGCAGCCCGTAGGCCGCGTCCACGCGGCGGCCGGAGGCCTCCAGCACGCCCTCCTCGACCATGATCCGCGCGCCGTCGTAGCCCTCCTCCCCCGGCTGGAACATCAGCACCACGTCCCCGCCCAGCCGGTCGCGGTGCGCGCACAGCAGGCGGGCCGCGCCGATGAGCATCGTGGTGTGCAGGTCGTGACCGCAGGCGTGCATGGTGTCGCCGGTCTGCGAGGCGAAGTCGAGCCCGGTGCGCTCCCGCACCGGCAGCCCGTCCATGTCACCGCGCAGCAGCACGGTCGATCCACCACCACCGCCGCGCAGCACCGCGGTCACCGAGCTGACGTCCCGCCCGGTGGTGATCTCCAGCGGCAGGCCCTCCAGAGCCGCCAGCACGCGTTCCTGGGTGCGGGGCAGCCGCAGCCCCACCTCGGGTTCGCGGTGGAACTCGTGACGCAGCGCGATCAGATCGTCGCGCATCGCCAGCGCGTCCTCGTGCACACTCAACTGCTACCTCCGGAAGTGACCTGCTTCATAACGACTCCAGGGCGCGTCAGTGTGCGATGTCGACTCGTCCCGACGTGGAGAATCGCAGGATTCGTGCACGACGAACTCCCCGACGAGGTGATTCGTGAATTCCAGCGCCCCGGAACTGGCGGAAGAGGACCTGGCGCTGATCCACGCGCTGCAGATCGCGCCGCGGGTCAGCTGGGCGGAAGCCGCCCGCGTGCTCGGCTCGTCCCCGACCGCGCTGGCCGCCCGCTGGGAGCGGTTGCGGGCGGCGGGACTGGCGTGGCTGACGGTGCACTCCGGCGAGCAGTCGCGCGACGTGGTGGCCTTCGTCGACCTGCGGGTGGAGCCGTCCCGGCGGACGGAAGCCATCGAACGCATCGCCCGCGATCCGCGAGCGGCCTCGGTGGAGGAGACCGCGGACGGCCGTGACCTGGTGCTGACGGTGATCGTCCCGGACTACGACTCGCTGGCCGCGTTCACCCTCGACGACCTGCCCACCACCCCGGGAGTGCGGGCGGTGAACACGCACGTGGCCACCAAGGTGCACCGGCAGGGAGCGGACTGGCGGCTCGACGCCCTCGACCCCGAGCAGCAGGCCGCGCTGCGCGAGGCCGCCCGGCACGCCAGGAGCCCGGCCTCCGGCCGCATCCCGGACTCCTACTGGCCGGTGGTGCAGCGCCTGGCGCACGACGGCAGGCAGAACGCCGCCGAGATCGCCCGCGCGCTCGGCCGCGACCCGGCGACGGTGCGCAGGCAGGTCGCCCGCCTGCTGGCCACCGATGCCCTGGCCTTCCGGTGCGAGGTCGCGGGGCTGCGCACCCGCTGGCCGATCGTGTGCACGTGGTTCGCGCAGGTGCCGATGACCGAGCTGGACCGCGCGGTCCGCTCGCTGTCGACGCTGCCCGAGCTCCGGCTGCTGGTGTCCACCGCCGGTCAGTCGAACCTGATGTTCCTGCTGTGGGCGAGGTCGGCGGGCGACCTCATGCGCATCGAGCGGCTGGTCAACGAGAAGCTGCCGTCGCTGCGGCTGTCGGAATCCGTTCTCACGTTGCGCACCCGCAAGCGGATGGGCTGGCTGCTCGACCGGCACGGGCGCGCCACGGGAGAGGTCGTGCTCCCCCACTCGTTGCTGCCGCGATGAATTCACACCTGGTGACGTGATGGCGGTTATCCGCCACTGTCCGTATCGGTCCGGGACTCCTGCCTAGCCTCCGGTCGTGTTGATCGTTTCCACGTGAACGACCGCCCACAGGAGGAGTCGACATGTCCAGGTTCTCGATGACGACCGCGATCGCCGGCGCCGCGACGGCGTTGCTGCTGGTGGCAGGCGCGCCGCTGGCCGGTGCGGTCCCCGGCGACGCCGCCGAGCCCCGCATCGTCACCTACGACGCCAGCCAGGCCGAGGAGTTCCAGGCGGCGATCGACGAGGCGGCCGAGACCTGGAACGGCCAGGTCGCCAACGTCAAGCTGGAGAAGGCCACCGACGGCCAGGCCGACCTGACCGTCCTCGCCGACGACGGCTGGCCGCGCGCCCAGACCGAATCGCTCGGCGTGGGCACGGTGTGGATGGGGCGCGAAGCCGTGAACGAGGGACACCACATCCCGCGCATCGCCACCCACGAGATCGGCCACATCCTCGGGCTCCCCGACGACCGCACCGGCGTCTGCGAAGACCTGATGTCGGGTGCCAGCGCCGGGACCGACTGCCAGAACAACCTGCCCAACCCGACCGAGAAGGCCCAGGTCGACGAGAACTTCGCGCAGGGCGTGGTGATCGCGCCGCAGCTGTTCACCGAAGCCCCGGCTCTCGCCACCAGGTGACGGCTCTCAGCGGGGCAGCGCCGGTAGTTCCGGCTGGTCCAGCCACGCGGTGAAGAGCGGCTCCAGGCAGCGGTTCGCGTGTTCGGCGGCCAGGGACGTGAAGTCCTCCGTGGTCGCGGTGCCGTGCCGGTGCTCGGCCGCCCAGCGCCGCAGCAGCGCGAAGAACGGCTCGTCGCCGATCTCGTGCCGGAGCGCGTGCAGGGTCAGGGCCCCGCGCTTGTAGACCTGCGGGTCGAACATGCTGGACACGCCCGGGTCGGCGATGCGGAGATCCGCGGCGACCTGGGCGTGCCAGTCCGCGGCGTGCTGCTGCGCCGACGGCCCGCCCGAGCGTTCCGACCACAGCCATTCGGCGTAGGTCGCGAAGCCCTCGTTGAGCCAGATGTGCCGCCAGTCGGCGATCGTGACGCTGTTGCCGAACCACTGGTGGGCGAGCTCGTGCGCCACGAGCCGTTCGTGGGTGCGCCGCCCGTCGACGTGGTTGGCACCGAAGATCGACATGCCCTGCGCTTCGACGGGGTCTTCGAGCTCGTCGTCGGTGACCACCACGACGTACTCACCGAACGGGTAGGGGCCGAACAGCTCGCGGAAGCAGTCCATGATCCGGCCGTGCCTGCCGAAGTCGACCGCGAAGTCCTCCTTCAGCCGCGCGGGGATCGCCGCCCGCTGCGGGACATCACCGTCGGCCAGCTCCACGTCTGTGTAGGGGCCGACCTGGACGCTCATCAGGTAGGTCGAGGTCGGTTCCGGCCGCTCGAAGACGTGGGTCGTGGTGCTGCCGCGCCGCTGCTGCGACACCAGGTTCCCCGTCACCTGCACCGAGAACGGCGAGGCCGCGGTGAAGGAGACCCGGTACGCGGCCTTGTCGGACGGGTGGTCGTTGCAGGGGAACCACGACGGCGCCCCGATGGGCTGCGCGGCCACCATCGAGCCCTCGGTGAGCTCCTCCCAGCCGATCTCGCCCCAGCGGCCCGCGATCGGGTGCGGCGTGCCCGAATACCGGACTTCCACGCGGAATTCGGCGTTCTCGTCGAGGGGCCGCTGCGGCCTGATGCGCAGCTTCCCGCCGCTGTGGGTGAACTTCGCGGGCTTGCCGTTCACGAGGACCCGCCGCACCCGCAGGTCGGCGAGGTCGAGGCTGAACCGCGACAGCGCCTGGGTCGAGGTGGCCGAGATCCGCGCGGTGCCGCTGAGCCGGTTGGGCCCCACCTGGTAGTCCAGGTCGAGGTCGTAGTGCTCGACGCGGTAACCGCCGTTGCCGTGCTCGGGCAGGTAGGCGTCGGCCGACCGGTCCGCACCCGGTGACGGTGCGCTCGTGCTCGGCCCAGAACTCACCGGTTGCGTCCCCTCTGCCAGTTCGTGATCGGGTTCCCGAGCCAGCGCGTGCCCGCCGGGACCTCGTCGCCGCGGGTGACCAGCGAGCCCGGTCCGATGGTGGTGTCGGCGCCGATGCTCGCGCCGGGCAGCACGATTCCGTGCGGCCCCAGGGTAGCGCCGGGATCCAACCGCACCTCGTCGAGCCGCATGACCCTGTCGTGGAACAGGTGGGTCTGCACCACGCAGCCGCGGTTGACGGTCGCGCCGGCCCCGAGCCGCACCAGGTCCGCTTCGGGCAGCCAGTAGGTCTCCAGCCACACGCCGCGACCGATCTTCGCGCCCATGCTCCGCTGCCACATCGTCAGCAGCGGCGTTCCGGTGGCCGAACCGATCAGCCACGGCACGGCCAGCACCTCGACGAACATGTCCGCCAGCTCGGTGCGCCACACGAACGAGCACCACAGCGGGCGTTCACCAGTCCGGTAGCGGCCGACGAGCAGCCACTTCACCGCGGTCGCCACGACGCAGGCCAGCAGTCCGGCGACCAGCATCACCGGTCCGGCGAGCAGCGCCGCGCCCAGCAGTCCCACGACGGCGTGCAGCTGCGCCAGCGCCGCCAGCACCAGCACCGACAGCCCGATACCGAGCACGACCGGCACGAACCGGAACAGCTCGACGACGGCGCGGGCGAGCTTGAGGCGCAGCGGCGGCGCGAAGGTGCGGCTGCGGTCGCCCCGATCGACCGACCTGCGCAACGGCATCGGCGGCATGCCCAGGTACGACGAGCCCTTCTTGGCCTTGCGCGGGGTCGACGACAGCACGCCGACCAGACCGCGCTTGGGCACCCGGCGGCCCGCCGCGGTCATGCCGGAGTTGCCCAGGAACGCCTGCTTTCCGATGCGCGCCGGGGCCACGTGCAGCCAACCGCCACCGAGGTCGTAGGTGGCGACCATCGTGTCGTCGGCGAGGAACGCGCCGTCGGCGACGTTGGTCATCTTCGGCAGCGCGAGCACGGTGGAGGCTTCCACGTCGCGGCCGACCTTGGCTCCCAGCAGCCGCAGCCACACCGGGGTGATCAGGCTCGCGTACAGCGGGAACAGCCCGACGCGCGCCATGTCCATCAGCCGCTCGGTGGCCCACACCTGCCAGGCCACGCGACCGTGGACCGGGTGGAACCCCTCGTGCATGCCGATGCTCAGCGCGCGGACGAGGACCACCACCAGCAGCGCGTAGCCGAGGAAGTAGGTCGCGCTCGCCAGCGGCACCACCGGCGCGCTGCGCAGCAGCGCCGAGCCCAGATCGGGCGAGCCGGAGATGGCGCCGGCGAACAGCAGAACGCCGGGCACCGCGGCCACCGCCGGGACCAGACCGAGCAGCATCGAGGCCAGCCCGTACATCGCGACCCAGCGGCGCGAGCGCGGCGGGCGGCTGGACGGCCAGGTCAACGCGGACTTGCTCACCTTGCTCGCCGGTGAACCCGACCACCGCTGCCCCGCCGGAACCGAGCCGTGCACCGTGGAACCCGCGGCGATCTCGGCGCGCTTGCCGATGCGGGCACCGGGCAGCAGCGTGCTGCGCGCACCGACGCGCGCACCCGCACCGATCCGGATCTTGCCGATGTGCACCCGGTCGCCGTCGACCCAGTGACCGGAGAGGTCCACCTCGGGTTCGACGGCCGCTCCTCTGCCGATCTTGAGCATGCCGGTGATCGGCGGCGGCGAGTGCAGGTCGACGTCGTCGGCGACCTGGGCGCCCAGCGCCCGCGCGTAGAACGACGTCCAGGACGCGCCGGAAACTCCCGTGGCGCCGGAGAACTCGGCGAGCTGCTGCGCGGTCCACAGTCTCAAGTGGACGCTCCCGCCGCGCGGGTAGGTGCCCGGCCGCACGCCGTCGAGCAGGAAGCGGGCCCCGACCGCGGAGAGCGTGATGCGACCGGGGGGCGTGAACAGCACCAGCCAGGCCACCGCGATCCCCCACCAGGGCACCGTCGGCAGGAAGCTCACCGAGCCGGCCCAGGTCAGCACGTTGCCGATCGCCGCGAGCGCGGTCAGCCACCGCAGTCCCACCAGCGAGAGCATCGGGATCATGATGAGCAGTTGCAGAAGGCCGGTCCGGCGCGGTGTCGGCGCGACCTCGCGCTGGGAGTTGCCGGTGTCGGCGTCGAGCGCGTCGAGGTGCGCGGCGAGTCCGCCGAGCGTGGGCTCCTGGTAGATGTCGGCGACGGAGACCTGCGGGTGGCGCAGCCGGATGCGGGCGATGAGCTGGGCGGCGGTGAGGCTGCCACCGCCGTGCGCGAAGAAGTCCGCGCCCGGGTCGGAGACCTCGACGCCGAGGATTTCCGCCCAGCCCTCCGCGAGCCACGACTCGGTGCCCGACAGCGCCGAATTCTCCCCGGGGCCTGCGGTGGGCAGCGGCCAGGGAAGGGCCGCGCGGTCGACCTTGCCGGAGGTGCGGGTGGGCAGGTCGTCGATGATCGCCAGCAGCGGCACCAGCGCGGCGGGCAGGCGTTCCTGCAGCTGCCGCACGGAGCTGTCGTGGTCGAAGTTCTCGGTGCTCGGCACGACGTAGCCGACCAGCACCTGGTTCCCCGCCGCGGTGGTCTGCACGGCCGCCGCGGCTCCCGCCACGTCGGGCAGCGCGGCCAGCGCCGCGTCGACCTCGCCGAGCTCGATGCGGCGGCCGCCCAGCTTGACCTGCTCGTCGGCGCGGCCCACGAACACCAGGCCCTCGGGTTCGGCCCGCACCACGTCGCCGCTGCGGTAGGCGCGCGACCAGCCCAGCGACGGCAGCGGGGCGAACTTCTCGGCGTCCTTGTCGGCGTCGAGGTAGCGGGCGAGGCCCGCGCCGCCGATCACGAGCTCACCGGTGTCGCCCATCGCGACCGGGCCGCCCGCGTCGTCGACGACCGCGAGGTTCCAGCCGGCCAGCGGCAGTCCGATCCGGACCTCGTCGTCGCCGCTGAGCCTGGCCGCCGAGGCCACCACGGTCGCCTCGGTGGGCCCGTAGGTGTTCCAGACCTCGCGGCCCTCGACGTCGAGCCGTTCGGCGAGCTCCTGCGAGCACGCCTCGCCGCCGAGGATGAGCAGCCGGATCTCCTCCAGCGCCTCGACCGGCCACAGCGCGGCCAGGGTCGGCACGGTGGACACCACGGTGATGCGCTGCGCGACCAGCCAGGGGCCGAGGTCGACGCCGGTGCGCACGAGGGCGCGCGGCGCGGGCACCAGGCATCCGCCGTGCCGCCACGCCAGCCACATCTCCTCGCACGAGGCGTCGAAGGCCACCGACAGCCCGGCCAGCACCCGGTCGCCGAGGCCGATGGGTTCCTCGGTGAGGAACAGACGGGCCTCGGCGTCGACGAACGCGGCCGCGGAGGCGTGGCTGACCGCGACGCCCTTGGGCTTGCCGGTCGAGCCGGAGGTGAAGATGATCCACGCGTCGTCGGACGGGGTGAGGTCGCCGGTCTTGCCGCCGGGCGTGCGGCGCAGCAGCAGCTCACCACCCGTGCTCAGCACCGCGGACACGTCGGCTTCGGTGAAGACCAGCTCGACCCGGTCTTCGGGGTCGTCGGCGTCGACGGGCACGTAGGCGGCCCCGGCGGCGAGCACACCCAGGATCGAGACGTAGAGCTCCGCGGTTCCCGACGCGATGCGGATCCCGACCCGGTCACCAGCGCCGATGCCCGATTCCGCGAGGCGTCGGCGCACGGCGTCGACCTGGCCGGTCAGGCGCCGGTAGGTCAGCGCGGTCGTGCCGTCGTCGATCGCGGGCGCGTCGGGGTACCGCGCGGCGGTGGCGGCGAGGACGTCGACCAGGGTGCGCTGGTCAGGCGCGAAGCCCGACCAGTACACGGCACTGGCCGAGGACCCGGGGATGTCGCCGAGGGATTCGTGCGCCGTCGTCAGCGTCACCGAGACCGCCGTTCGACCGGCGGCACGGCTAGCGAACTGCGAACAGGACCTGAACCCACGGCGTCTGTCTCCTGTCGTCAGAGCGCGTACTCCGGATGACGCACGCGCAGCAGGCCGACCAGCCTACGATCTCCGGGAGATCAACGCCCGCTCCAACCCCTGTTGACGTGCTGGTCCTCACAGCGAACAGTGGTTCAGCAACGCGCCGTGACGATGCTTCCCGCGGGTCCAGGGTCCATGGTCCCTGGTTCGACCGCGTGAGCGGGGCCATGGTGAAGCGGTTTTCTCTGCCGTGCTGGGGTGGGAATTCGTACTGGGGTAGGCGTTCATGATCAACGGAACTCGATCGGCCGCGAGCGCCGTGCTCTGCGTGCTCGCGATGGCCACCGGGCTGATGACGGCGACAGCGCCTCGCGAGGCCGCCGCCGCTCCCGTGCTGCCGCCGGGATTCGTGTTCCGCGACCAGCCGAGCGGGCAAGCCGCGTTCGACCTGACCGACTTCACCTACCTGCCGGACAACAGCGTGCTCAGCACCGGCAAGCAGGGCAAGGTCGCCTGGGTGTCCACCGGCGGGAAGGTCAACACGCTGGCGACGCTGCCGGTGGACACCGCGCAGGACCTCGGGCTGGTCGGCGTCGCCGCAGCGCACGACTACGAGACCTCCCGGCAGATCTACCTCGTCCGCGCGGTGCCGGACGCCGCCGACGGCTACCTCCTGCGGCTCTCCCGCTGGACCGTCGAAGGCAGCCCGGAACCGACCAGGATCGTCGACGAGCAGGTGATCTTCGAGACCAAGAGCTTCTCCGACGCGCACGCCATCACCGGGATCGTCGCCGCGCCGGACGGCACGCTGTGGGTGTCCATCGGTGACCTGGCCGGCTACCGGTTCACCGACCCCGCCGCGTTCCAGACCTTCAACCTGGACTCCCCGGCGGGCAAGATCGTGCACATCACGCCGGACGGCAGCGGGGTGGCGAGCAACCCCTTCTACGATTCGTCGAACCCGTCGTCGTGGCGAAGTCGCGTCTACGCCAGCGGTTTCCGCAGCCCCTTCCGGCTCTCGATCGACCCGTCCACCGGGACGCCGATCGTCGGCGACGTCGGCTACGGGACGTGGGAGGAGGTCGACTTCGTGCGCCCCGGCCAGAACTACAAGTGGCCGTGCTGGGAGGGCACCCACCCGGCTCCCGGGTACGCCGATCGGCCGGAGTGCGCCAACGTCGCCAACACTCCCCCGGTGTGGGAGTACCACCACGGCAGCGGCGTCGACGAGGGCAACAGCGTCACCGGCGGCATCATCTACCAGGGCGAGAGCTACCCGGAGTCCTACCGGGGCGCGTACTTCTTCGGCGACTACAGCCAGCGCAAGCTCTGGACTCTGCGGCTCGACGCCCAGGGCGCGCTGGTGCAGCGACCGCAGAGCCCGCCGCTGGGAACCGACATCGGCGGTCCGGTGAAGTTCGAGGCAGCGCCCAACGGCGACATCGTCTACGCCGACATCTACAGCGGATCGCTGCGCAGGCTCAGCTACTCCGCGGCCAACAACCCGCCGGTCGCGGCGGCCACCACCACGACCGATCCGGCCACCCGCACGGTCACCTTCGACGGTTGGGGCTCGATGGACTTCGACGGTGACGCCCTGCGCTACGAGTGGGACTTCGGCGACGGCACCACCGCGACCGGGGTGCGCGCCACGCACACCTACGCGCCGGGAACCGACCGGTTCACCGCGAAGCTGACGGTGCGGGACCCGCTGGACGCCTCCGACCAGGTCGACATCGTGGTGGCCCCCTCCAACCACTCGCCGGAGCTGACGCTGACGCCGCCCGCGCAAGCGGACTTCGCGGTGGACGATCCGATCAACCTCTCGGCCGACGCCACCGATGCCGAGAACGGCCCGCTGGAGGTGACGTGGACGAGTTCGGTCGTGCACTGCGCCGAGGAGACGACCTGCCACGATCACCCGGGGCCCGGCGCGCAGGGCCCGCTCTTCGACACCGCGTTCACCGCGCACCCGGACGCGCGGATGACGTTCACCGCCACCGCGACCGATTCCGAGGGCGTGTCGGCGTCGAAGACCTACACCGCGCTGCCCCGCGAACACCTGCTGACCCTGACCAGCAACATCCCCGCGGTGCTGCAGATCCCCACCGAAGGCGGGGCCAGCTCGGCGATGGTCACCGAGGGCGCCAAGCTCGACGTGCTGGCCGCTGAGACGGCCACCGACGGCGGGTCGGCGTTCACGAGGTGGACCGACGGGCCGACCGCGCGGTCCCGGCTCATCACGATGGGGCCTTCCGACGAGACCTTCAACGCCGAGTACCGGTCCGCGATCGACCAGCGGTACGACTCCGATCCCGGACTGCGCACGCTGCTGGGCGCGCCGACGGGACCGGAGATCATCGAAGGCCCGGTGCACTACCGGACCTACCAGAACGGCAGGCTGTACTGGAGCGCGGGAACCGGGGTGCACGAGGTGCACGGCGGCAACCTCGCCAAGTACCTGGAACGCGGCGGGCACGCCGCGTTCGGGGCGCCAACCACCGACGAGACGGCCACGCCGGACCAGGTCGGCCGCTACAACCACTTCGCGCTGGGGGCATCGATCTACTGGTCGCCGCAGACCGGGTCGCACTCGGTGTGGGGTGCGATCCGCGAGCAGTGGAGCAGGCTCGGCTGGGAAGCCGGCCCGCTCGGTTACCCCACCACCGACGAGACCACCACGCCCGACCGGATCGGCCGCTACAACCACTTCAGCAAGGCCGCCTCGATCTACTGGACGCCGCAGACGGGAGCGCACGGGATCTGGGGTGCGATCCGCGAGAAGTGGAGCCGGATCGGCTGGGAGACAGGACCTGCCGGCTACCCCACCACGGATGAATCGATCACGCCGGACCAGGTGGGGCGCTACAACCACTTCAGCAATGCCGCCTCGATCTACTGGTCGCCGCCGACCGGTGCGCACGAGGTGTACGGCCGGATCCGCGAGCGGTGGGTGGCGCTGGGCTGGGAGCGTTCGTACCTCGGTTACCCGACGAGCGGCGAGTTCTCGGTCTCCGGGGGCAGGCAGAACAACTTCCAGCACGGCTTCATCCGCTGGTACGCCTCCAACAACTCGGTCATCGACAGGCGGTACTGACCCACCGGCTCAGGTGGTCTCCTCGTGACCGCTCAGCGCCGTGTAGCCGGCGATGAGGCTCTGCCGGAACGCGGGTTGGTCGGCTTCGGGGATCGCGCCGAGCACCTCGTCCTCGATCGCCTCGATCAGGGAGTCGCAGCGCTGCAGGACCTCGCGACCGGATTCGGTGAGGGAGATCAGCAGCACCCGCCGGTTGTCGGGGTCGCGGTGACGCTCGATGAGCCCGCGATCCTCCAGCCAGCGCACCATCTCGTTCATGGTCTGCGGGGTGACGAACGAACGGCGGGCGAGCTGGGCGGAGCTGAGGCGGTCGCGCTGCCGCAACGCGGTCAGCGCCGTGAACTGCAAGGTGGTCAGACCGTGCGGGCGCAGCGCCTCGTCCATCCGCGCCCGGATCGCCAGCTCCAGGCGCTTGACGAGGTAGAGGGTTCGCGGTTCGGCGTTGTCGTGGCTGGTCACCGACCCATCATCGCGCACCTTCGCGGTGTCTCGCTCGGGTGTCATGCCAACCGCGCCCGCACCGCGGCCTTCTGGATCTTCCCGGAACCCGTGCGCGGCAGGTCGTCCCAGAACTCCACCTGCTTGGGCACCTTGTAGCCGGCGAGGTGGCCCCTCAGGTGCTGGTGGATCTCCTCGCCGGTGACCTGCGCTCCCGCGCGCAGCACCACCACGGCCCGCGGGACTTCGCCCCACTTCGGGTCGGGCACGCCGACGACGGTGCACAGCTCGACCGCCGGGTGCTCGTGGAGCGCGGCCTCCACCTCGGCCGGGTAGATGTTCTCCCCGCCCGAGATGATCATGTCGCGGATCCGGTCGACGACGGTGAAGTAGCCCTCGTCGTCGACGGTGGCCACGTCGCCGGAGTGCATCCAGCCGTCCGCCAGCGCCTCGTCGGTGGCCTCGGGCCGGTTCCAGTAGCCGAGCATGACGTTCGGGCCGCGCACCACGACCTCCCCCGGCTCGCCCGCCGCGACCGGCTGACCGGCGCGGTCGACGACGCGGACATCGGTGAAGAACGACGGCACGCCCGCCGAACCCGCCTTCTCGCGCGCTGCGCCGGGATCGAGGACAAGTGCGCCCGGCGAGGTTTCGGTCATCCCGTAGCCCTGGACGAACGCCAGGCCGCGGTCCAGGTAGCGGCGGATCGTGGCGTCCGGAACCGGCGATCCGCCGCACAGCAGGGTGCGCACGCTGGAGAGGTCGGCGCTCGCCCACTCCGGCCGGGCGCTGATCGCGTCGTACATCGCGGGCACGCCGAACAGCAGCGAGACCCGGTGCCGCGCGATCAACTCCAGCGCCTCGGCCGGATCGAACGAGCTCATGAGCACTGCGGTGCCGCCCTTGAGCAGCGTTGGCAGGCACGTCATCCCGAGCGCGGCGGTGTGGAACAGCGGCGCGGCCACGAGGGCGACCTCGGAGCCTGACAGATCGGACTCGACCAGCACGTTGACGCAGTTCCAGGTCAAGTTCCCGTGGCTGAGCACGGCACCCTTCGGACGTCCGGTGCTGCCCGAGGTGTACATGATCAGGCACGGGTCGTCGAGCGCGACGGGTTCGTCGAGGGGCTCGCCCCCGCCGCCCGCCGGCCTCTCGTAGGAGTCCTCGTCGATCACGAGGCGTTCCCGCAGCACCGGTGTCGCCGCCGCGTCGACGGACGCACCCGCCGACGCGGCGTGGACCAGCACCGACACTCCCGCGTCGGTCAGCACGTGCGCGAGCTCGGGCACCGCCAGCCTGGTGTTGACCGGGACGAACACCGCCCCGAGGGAAGCCGTGGCGAACAGCGTCTCCAGGTGGGCGGGGTGGTTCGGGCCGAGGTAGCCGACCCGGTCACCGCGCCGCACGCCGAGGTCGCGCAGACCTCGCGCCAGCGCCGCGGCGCGGCGCGCCAGCTCGGCGTGGGTGTCCTGGCGCTCGCCGTGGATCAGCGCCACCCGGTGCGGGGTCATCCGGGCTCGCCGCACCGGCCAGGACCCCAGTCCCTCGTCACGCATCGCGCAGCCTCCCGCGGGCAGCTCAGTCGTCGGAGTAGGCGGAAAGCCCTGGGCGGTAGGACTTCTCGTCGAGGAACTGGGTCATCCCCTTCTCCCGGCCGTTGGCCTCGTCGAGGAACTGGGACTGCTCCAGCTTGGCGTAGAGGTAGTCCTCGGCGTGCTCCCACGGCATGTCGCGCGAGACCTTGTAGCCGACCTTGGCCGTGCGCAGCACCACCGGGTTCATCGCGGCGAGCTTGAGCGCGAGCTCGCGGGTGCGCTCGCGCAGCCGGTCGGCCGGAACCGCCTCGTTGACCAGGCGCATCTCGGCGGCGCGGCGGCCGTCGAAGGTCTCGCCGGTCATGATGAAGTACAGCGCGTCGCGCTGGCTGACGGTCGCGGCCAGCGCCCGGGTGACCACGCCGCCGGGCGGGATCCCCCAGTTGATCTCCGAGAGGCCGTACTGGGCCTCCTCGTCGGAGATGGCGAGGTCGCAGGCCACCAGCGGGGTGAAGGCACCACCGAAGCACCAGCCGTTGACCATCGCGATGGTCGGCTTGGACCAGTTGGCCAGCCGCTTCCACTGCCACTCCGCGCTCGCCCGGCGCACCCGGATCTGCAGCCCCGGGTCACCGGACTCGTCGACCTCGCGGAAGTACTCCTTGAGGTCCATGCCCGCCGACCAGGACTCACCTGCGCCGGTGAGGACCAGGACCTCGCAGCGCGGGTCGCCTTCGAGGGCGTCGAGGGTGCGGACCATCTCGTCGTTGAGCGTCGGGTTCATCGCGTTGCGCTTCTCGGGGCGGTTGAGCGTCACCCACGCGACACCCTCGTCGAACTCGACGAGAACGGTGTTCCCCCAGGGAGTTTCAGAAGACATGGTGCTCCTCGCTGGAATCAGAGCGGGTGGTGGGCGGCTTCGGACCGGACGGTGACCCGCTGCGCCTCGGCGAACACCTCGACGTCGGCCCACCTCTGCCGAACCACCGGTCCACCGACCGGCGAAGACCCTTCCTCCCGGTTCATCAGGGTTCCTGATTGTTACGAGAGGATCGTGTTCCAGCGAACACCTCTGCTTCAAGGAAATGTGACCCGGCGCACTCCACCATCGCGACGTCGCGGGCGATGGCGGCCGACCGGCCCGGATTTCGCCGGGCCGGCCCTCGGGCGGGTCAGCGGGCCGCGGCGTTCGCGACGGCTCGCACCGACAGCGCCCGCTGCGCGGCCTGCCACCGGCTCGCGTCACCGCGCCAGGTCTCCAGCGCGGGGGCGACCAGCGCGCGCCCGAACGAGTAGGTCAGCTCCCAGGGCAGCGGTCCGCAGTTCTGCATGGCACCGAGGTGGCGGGTCGCCAGCTCCGGGCTCTGCCCGCCGGAGAGGAACGCGATGCCCGGCACCTCCGGCGGAACCACATCGCGCAACGTGTCCACTGTGGTCTGCGCGACCTCCTCGACGCCGGGCTGCTTCGGGCAGTCCTTGCCCGCGACGACCATGTTGGGCTTGAGGACCATGCCGTCGAGCCGCACCTGCATCAGGGCGAGCTCGTCGAACAGCGCCCGGAGCACCACCCGCGTCACCTGCTGGCACCGGGCGAGGGTGTGGCCGCCGTCCATCAGCACCTCCGGCTCCACGATCGGCACCAGTCCCCCTTCCTGGCAGAGCCCGGCGTAGCGCGCGAGCCCGTGCACGTTCGCGCGGATCGAGCGCTCGGAAGGACGTCCGTCGCCGATGGTGATCACCGCGCGCCACTTGGCGAAGGTCGCTCCGAGGCCCACGTACTCGGCGACCCGGTCGCGCAGGCCGTCGAGCCCTTCGGTGACCTTCTCGCCGTCGGCCCCGGCGAGCGGCTTGGCCCCGGTGTCGACCTTGATTCCGGCCAGGATTCCCATGTTCGCGAGAGCCGCGGGGAAGGTGCTCCCGTCCGACAGCTTCTGCCGCAGGGTGTCGTCGGCCAGGATGATCCCGCTGATCGAATCGGCCAGATCGGGGGTGGTGACGATCAGCTCGCGGTAGGTCCGGCGGTTCTCGTCGGTCGGGGCCACACCGACGCCCTCCAGCCGGGAGGACATCGTGGCGATGCTCTCGTCCGCGGCGAGCACTCCTCGCCGATCGGAGACCATCCTGCGAGCGATCTCGTTCAAGGTAGCCATGTTCCGCTTCGCCTCCTAGCGCATCGCGCGAAAAACCGTGTCGACCGGCATCCGGTGCCGTCGTGAGATGTGCCCGAATCGCAAGGCTGCACGGCCCCGAAGACCCGGTCAACGCGCCGGGCACGAAGCGGCGTCCGCGCGGCACGAACGGTTGTCAACACCTTCCGGACGGCTCGATCAGATCGATTCCATTGCATGATCCAGCTGGTACGCGTATTCTTCACCCGTCGACAAAAACAGCTCGTTTTCAACGCTTTTGCGCGCAGTGCACAGGTGAGTGCACCCGCTCCGCAGCACAGCGACCACTGTGGACGCAGATGGCCGTGGCTGCAGAACGGGTGCAGCGATGAGAGATCGAGTTCCCCCTGGGACTAGGTGCTGTTGAAGAACGCGGCGGATCCGCTGCGCTTTCCCCTTCCAGGGTTTGCCACAGGCACCGCCAAGCAACGCAATCCCTAACAGCTCCTAGAGCCCGAGGGCTTCGGTGACGAACTTCGCGCGCCGGCGCGAGACCGGCACGACCCATCCGTAGTTCTCGACGGTGAGTTCGAGTTCGCCACCGTCCTTGCGCGTCACTTCGCGGACGCGGTTGAGGTTCACCAGGTAGCTCCGGTGAACTCGCACGAATCCGCAGGCCGCGTACTTGTCGTCGATGTTGTCGATGCCGTCCGTCGCGCACCGGAAACGTCCGAGGTCGGTTCTCAGCCACACGGCCCTCCCGACGGATTCGGCCACGATCACCTCGGCGATGTCGAACAGGACCTGCCGGTCCCCTTTGATCCCGACAACACGTCTCGTCTCACCCAAGGCATCCTCCCGTTGCAGTGTTCCGGAAGCCACTCGTTCGTCCGACTCCGTCCAGGACGCGGTGCCCGGACCTGCCCGATCAACGGTGTTCCCGCGATGTACCAACGGGTTTCGGCGGACGGACTCAGTGTTCCGCCCGCCAGCCCGCTTCTCACCTGATGAACTAGGCGCGGGTGAGGAAGAAAACTCCGGTCGGGGTGTGCGGGCGTCGTGCGCTCGCCCCCGACCGGAGGTTTCCTGCGTCACCCCACCGCACCGCCGGTCGCGGTGCGGTCGTCACTCACTCCTGCCCGCCGGTCAGTCTGGTAGGGCGAAGACGATCAGTGCGCTGCCGTGGCCTGCGCCGAGCATGCCGGGGATGATGCCTTCCAGCCAGCCGCCCCAGCCGACGGGTACGGCGATGTACTGCTTGCCGTCCACGCTGTAGGTCATGGGGCTGCCGTGGTGGCCGCTGCCGCACTGGAACTTCCACAGCTCTTCGCCGGTGCGGGCGTGCAGCGCGAGGAATTCGCC